>CAYORZ010000020.1:0-12499 GCA_964406485.1 uncultured Gemmatimonadaceae bacterium
CGCATGGCCCCGCTACGGGTGGGGGTGGGTATCGATCAGGAGGAGGGCCAGGATGAGCGGCTGATAGAGCAGGCTCCAGAAGAAGACCCGCTTCACCTTCGGCTCCGACATCTCGCGTGCGGCCGCGAGGCAGACGGCGAGCATCGCGACGTTGAGCACGAACGAGCCGCCGCCGTAGATCCACCCCGTGAGTCCGAGGAGGGTGGGGGCGAAGCCGAGAAGGACGAGGGAGAGGGCGTGGAAGACCATGTGGCGCCCGATCTTCCGGCCATCGGGATCGGACGGGGGTGTCAGGAAGAAGCCGACGGAGCGGTAGTCGTCCTGGAGGAGCCAGGCGAGCGAGAGCACATGGGGGAGCTGCCAGAGAAAGAAGATCCCGAAGAGCACCCACCCCCCGAAATCGGCGGCGCCTCCCCCCGCAGCCGTCCACCCGATGAGGGCGGGGAGGGCGCCGGGGACGGCACCCGCGAGGGTCGCGAGGTACGACGTGCGTTTGAGCGGGGTGTAGACCCAGAGATACGAGATCGCCGAGAGGGCCGTGAAGGCGGCGGCCATCCACCCCACCGTGGCGGCGAGCCAGGCGATTCCCGTCACCAGGAGGGCGATGCCGAAGAGCGTCGCCCCCCGCACCGATATCCGCCCGGAGGGGATCGGGCGGTTGCGGGTCCGGCGCATTCGCGCGTCGTACTCCCGCTCGATCACCTGGTTCAGGGCGAGCGCGCCCCCCGTCCCGAGCCCTGTCCCCACGACGGTATGCATCATCGGCACGATGCCCATCGCGCCGCCGCTGGCGACGTGGGCGCTCACCCCGGCCGTCACCATGACGAAGCCGGTGATTCCCGGCTTGGTCAGCTCGTAGAGGGGGTGACGGACCGGACGCGTCCGGCCGAAGGTCCGGGGCGACGCATCGTCGTCGCGGCGCCCGGCAGCCGCCGGGGAGGGCGGGGGAGGTGTCGAGGAAGCCATGCGCGAAACCTCTCGCAAATGGGAGCCGGGGTCCAGTTCCACGCCCTTCCCCACAGAAACATTTGACGAGAGGGGCCAGTAGTAGGAGGCGGACATCTGCTCCCATGCGCCGCCCCCCCGATGGCCATTCCATCCACTTCGCACTCCCTGTCGAATCAGGAGCGCCGCCGCCGTGAGCGCCCGGTCTGGTGGTGGGCGCTGGGGGCGTCTGTTGCGCTGCATCTCGTGGTCTTTCTCTCCTGGCCGGCGACCACGGTGCTCGTCTCGCCCTTCTCCGCGGCGGGGCCCCGCGCCGCGGACGACCAGGCCGCCTCGGGGTCGCTGCAGGTCATCGACCTCGCCCGGGCCGCCCCGCCCGAGCCCCTCGTGCCGCCGCCCGTCCCCACGATCACGGTCGATCCGGTCGTCGTGGTGGAGTTCGACGACGACGCCCGCGTGCAGCCGTCCGAGGTTTCGGGCGCGGGGCTCCCCGATCTGGCGCCCCCGGGAACCGCGACCGGGGAAGGGGCGGGAGACGGAGGAACGAGCGATGAGGGGCGCTTCACCGTCATTCCCCCCGAGCCCCGGGCGATGATCCTGCCGACCTTCGCCGACGAGTTGCGGGAGCGCGGGGCGGAGGTGTGGGTCTGGGTCGACGTCGACGGGCGGGTCGTTCCCGACTCCACCCGCCTGCAGCCTCCGACCTCGGACCGCTCGCTCAACCGACGCCTCCGGGAGGAAGCGGCGGACTGGCGTTTCCTGCCCGCCCGGCGGGGGGGAGAGGCGGTCGCTTCCTGGTACAACTACCGGATTCGCACCGGGAGGGAGTGAGCGGAGCCGCGGGGCCTTGTCGCCGCACGGCGCGGAGGGAGAAGTTGGTGGACTTCCGCCGCCCGCCACCCCACCCCGAGGCCGATGCCCAACCCACCCGCTCCCCCCGCCCCCGACGACTGGAGTCCTCGCGACTCGGCCGAGCTCTACGGACTCGATGAATGGGGCGGAGGCTACTTCGGTGTTTCACCCGAGGGAACCGTCGTCGCCTACCCACACGGCTCGCCGGACCACGCCATCGACCTGCACGAGGTGGTCCGGGGGCTCCAGGCCCGCGACTTCCATCCGCCCGTCGTCCTCCGCTTCGACGACATCCTGGCCCACCGGATGGGGCACCTCCGTCGCGCCTTCGACGAGGCCATCGCCGAGGCCGGATACCAGGGCGCCTACACCTGCGTCTACCCCATCAAGGTGAACCAGCAGCGGCATATCTGCGAGGAGATCCGCGACGTGGGGACCCGGCTCGGCTTCGGGCTGGAGGCCGGTTCCAAGCCCGAACTCCTCGCAGGGCTCTCGCTCACCCATGGGCACAACGACATGCTCTTCGTCTGCAACGGCTTCAAGGACGAGGAGTTCATCGAGACGGTGATCCTCGCGGCCAAGATGGGGCGCAACATCCTCCCGGTGGTGGAGCAGACCCACGAACTCGACCTCATCGTCCGGTCGGCCGAACGCAACGACGTCACCCCGCGCTTCGGTGTGCGCGCCAAGCTGGCCTCGGGGGGGGTGGGACGGTGGGCCGGCTCGGCCGGCTTTCGCGGCAAGTTCGGACTCTCGGTCAGCCAGATCCTCTCGGCGGTGGATCGCCTGCGGGAGCAGGAGCTTCTCGACGGACTCCAGATGCTCCACTGCCACATCGGCTCGCAGATCTACGACATCCGCACGATCAAGTACGCGGTCAGCGAACTCGCCCACCTCTACGTCGAACTCGTCAAGCTCGGCGCCCCGATGGGGATGCTCGACCTGGGCGGAGGGCTCGGGGTGGATTACGACGGCTCGCAGTCGGCCCGCGACTCGTCGATCAACTACACCCTCGAGGAGTACGCCTCCGACATCGTGCACCGGGTGATGGCGATCTGCGACGACGCCGAGGTACCCCACCCGCACATCGTCACCGAGTCGGGGCGGGCCCTGGTGTCGCACTCGGGGGTGCTGGTCTTCCAGGTCCTCGGGGCGCGGACCTTCCCCGACGAACCGGATGAGGCGGTCGTGCAGCGGGCGCTCGACCGCGACGAAGACGACATCCCCCAGCCCCTCCTGGACCTCGTCGACGCCTGGGAGCGGCTCCAGGAGGGTGCGGACCCCGGCGAAGTCTATCACGACGCCGAACACGCCCTCTCGGAAGCGGTCAGCCTCTTCAGCCTGGGGTACATGGACATCACCTGCCGGGCCGCCACCGAAGAGATCTACTGGGCCATCGGGACCCGGCTTCTTGCGGCTGCGGGCGACGAGATCCCCGAGGACTTCGTCGACCTCCCCGACCGCCTGGGCGACATCTACTTCTCGAACTTCAGCCTCTTCCAGTCGCTGATCGACGCGTGGGGAATCGACCAGGTCTTTCCGATCATGCCGATCCACCGCCTCGACGAGCGCCCCGACCGGCGGGGCACCCTGGCCGACATCACCTGCGATTCCGACGGAAAGGTCGACCGCTTTCCGGGCCTCTCGGAGCCGGAAACGACCCTTCCGCTCCACCGCCTCCGCCCGGGGTCGAACGGCGGTCCGGCCGGGGGACTCGAGCCCTACTACCTCGCCGTCTTCCTCACGGGGGCCTACCAGGAGACGCTCGGCGACCTCCACAACCTCTTCGGCGACACCCACGCCGTGCACGTGGTGGCCAACCCCGACGGCGGGTGGTCGCTCGATGAGGTCATCGAAGGGGACTCCGTGCGCGAGGTGCTGCGCTATGTGCAGTACTCCCCCGAAGACATGCGGCGCACGATCCGGAAGGAGATCGAGCGCGCGGTCGCCTCGAAGCGGCTGACCCTGCGCGAGGCGGTGCGCATGCGCCGCTTCCTCGACGACGGCCTGGACGGCTACACCTACCTCGAGTAGCCGGGACCGCTCACCCGCGCGGCTCCCGCAATCCCTCGCGCAGGAGCCGTCCGAAGTCGTCGCCCGTGCCCACGAGCTGCCGCGCCCGCTCGTCGACCCGGAAGCGCCGGCGCGCCTCGCTCACCCCGAGCGGGGTGCCGATCAGGCCGTGCCGGATGGCGACCGCGTCGGAGTAGCCCGGAAGGAGGATCCCCGGTCCGCGGGGGAGTGTGCCCGGGGCGATCGTGTTGACGTGATCGCGGAGGTTGGTGTTGCAGTTGTTGCGCACGGTGTGGTAGAACTCCGGCTCGTGCCGGAGCGCTTCCGCCCGCCGCATCATGTCGATGAAGAGCGCGCGGGCCTCGCGGGGCGTCGCGCGCGTCGGGTAGAGGTAGAGCGGGTCGCCCCGGAGCGCGCGGAGCCCCACGAGATCCTGCTCGGTGCCCACCACGTAGATGGTCTCGAAGCCGCGCCAGAGCCCACGCACGAGGGAGTAGGGTTCCCCCGCCTCGCGGCGGGCCTCGGCCGAGACGGCAAGAAAGCGGTCCCCGCGGAACTCGAAGCTCACGAAGTTGTGCGCAAGGCCGCGCCACTGGCGCGCAAAGGGCGCCAGAATGAACCAGACGGCACGGACGTCGTCGGGTTCGACGCGTTCGGTGCGGTAGCGCTCGATGAAGTCGGTGGGCCCCGACCATGCGAAGTCGCGGACGTCGTGGAGAATGACCGCCCCCCGGGCCCATTCGACCCGTACGGAGCGGGCGTGGTCGGGAGCCCAGCTGCGGTCGCTGCTGGGTACACGCCGCCCCGCCGTCACGGCCCAGAGGGCAACCAGGGCCGCGGCCGCGACGAGCACGAAGAGAAAGAGGGTCGACATTCGATCCACGATACGGTCGCGGCAGCGCGCGGGGGAGGGCGGGCGCGCGGCCGGCCGGGGTGGGACGGCTCGCGTCACCGCCCTGAACTCCCTACCCTTCCACTCCCCCGCGGGGGCACCCCGCAGCGGACACGGTACCGCCCCCACCGCTGCAACGCCGGCAGTCCCCCGAACCCGATGCACCGGAGTCCCATGTCGGAACTTGCTCGCGGCAAGCGGATCCTCTGGGTCGACGACGAAGTCGACCTCCTCCGCCCGCACCTTCTCTTTCTGCAGGCGCGCGGGTACCACGTCGACGCGATCTCGAACGGCGACGACGCCCTGGCGCTGCTGCGGAGCAACGCGTACGACCTGGTGCTTCTCGACGAGCAGATGCCGGGGCGCCGGGGCCTCGAGGTGCTCGAGGAACTCCGCCGGGACGACCCGTACGCCCGCGTCGTGATGGTGACGAAGTCCGAAGAGGACCACACGATGACCGAGGCGATCGGCCGGCGCGTCGACGACTACCTGGTCAAGCCGACCTCGCCCCGCCAGGTGCTCTCGGTGGTGACCCGGATCCTCGAGGGGTCGACGATCCGGCAGCAGCAGGTGGCGCAGGACTTCGCCGCCCGCTTCGGCGAGCTCTCCCTTCGCGGGCAGACGGCGGCCACCGCCGCCGAGTTCCGCGACGTCTACACCGAGCTGACGGACTGGCACATCCGCCTGGAGGGGGCGGGCGAGCAGGCGCTGCTCGACTCGGTCATGGCGATGATGGTCGATCTGCGGCGCTCCTTCGGGGCCTGGGTGAAGCGGCGGTACGCGCGGTGGGTGCGGGGGTCGACCGACCGCCCCGACCTCTCGGTCGACGTGGTGCAGAAGCACCTCGTTCCCCTCCTCGGGGCGGATCCGGTCTTCTTCGTGATCCTGGACTGCATGCGCCTCGACCAGTGGCGGGTGATGTCTCCGCTCCTCGCCCCGCACTTCGAGATCGAGGAGGACTACCACTACTCGATTCTCCCGACGGCCACCCCCTACGCGCGCAACGCGATCTTCTCGGGTCAGTTCCCGGACCGGATCGCGGAGTCCCGGCCGTCGTGGTGGAACCAGTCCGACGACGAGGGATCCCTGAACGCCTTCGAGGACGAGCTCCTCGCCGAACAGCTCGAGCGGCTCACCGGGCGGCGGGTCCCGGTCCACTACGAGAAGATCTTCTCGGATCGGGACTCCGATCAGGTGCGGGCCCGGGTCCGCAGCGCCCTCACGACGCAGGGGGGCGTGGTGACGATGGTCTTCAACTTCGTCGACCTGATGACCCACGGGCGCTCGGAGAGTCCGATCCTCATGGAGGTGGCGAAAGACGAGGGAGCCCTGCGCGACCTCACCCGCTCCTGGTTCGAGCGCTCCACCGCCTTCCAGGTGCTGCGCGAGGCGGCCGCCGGGGGGTACCGGGTCGTGCTCACCACCGACCACGGCTCGATCCTCTGCCAGCGCCCGACCACCGTCTTCGCCCGCCGCGACGCGACCTCCAACCTTCGCTACAAGTTCGGCGTCGACCTCCGGGCCGAGAAGGCGTCGCACGTGATGAGCACGAAGGAAGCCGCCGACCTCCGGCTCCCCGGCGGGCGGATGGGCACGACGTACCTCGTCGCTCTCGACGATCACTTCTTCGTCTATCCGACGAAGTTGCGCGAGTACCAGGCGAAGTACCGCAACTCCTTCCTCCACGGCGGGATCTCGCCCGAAGAGATGATCGTGCCGGTGGCGACCCTCACCCCGCGCCCCGGTCGCCCCCTCGCCGGCTGACCTGGAGGCCCGTCGGCGCTACCTTCCTTTCCGTGGCGCTCTACGCAAGGATCCTTCGCTATCTCCGGCCCCATACGGGGTGGTTCGTGCTCACCGTCGGGGCGACCGTCGCCTTCGCCGGCCTCGACGCCTTCGCGTACGTTCTCCTGATCCCCTTCGTCCGGGCCCTCTTCGGGGGTGACACCTCCGGGCTTCCGGGGCAGCCGGAGGGCGACGCGGAGTCCCTGATGAACCAGCTGCTCGACGGGACCGTCTACCGGCTGATCGATCTCGACGGCGACCCGCTGGCGGCGGTCCAGGGGGTGATCCTCCTGATCCTGGCCACCTTCGCCCTGAAGAACGTCTTCGACTTCCTGCGGTGGTGGATGGTCGCCCGCGTGGAGCAGGGCGTCACCCGCGATCTCCGCAACGAGGTGTACGAACACCTCCTTCACCTCGACCTCGCCTTCTTCGGGCGCACCCGCACCGGCCAGATCATCTCGCGGCTCACCCACGACGTGGAGCAACTCCGCACCCTCGTGACCCGCGAACTCTCGAAGCTGCTCTCGTCCGTCTTCGAGTTCGTCGCCGCGCTCGTCCTCATGCTGGCGATCTCGTGGAAGCTGACCCTCGCCGCCTTCGTGGTGATCCCCGGAACGATGGCCATCTGGGGACCCCTCGTGCGCAAGCTGCGCCGGGGAGACCGGAGGGTGCTCGACCTCGCCGGCGAAGTGAGTTCGCACATCCAGGAGACCCTCGCCGGGATCCGGCTCGTGAAGTCGTCGGGGGCGGAGGACCACGAGCGCGAGCGGTTCCGGGGACTCACGGGCGACTACTTCCGCACCTTCGTGAGAACCGAGCGGTGGCGCGCGCTGGCGGCCCCCCTGACCGAGCAGCTGGCTGCGGTGGGGACGGTCGTGATCCTCTGGTACGGGGCCCGGCTGGTGGTGGTCGAGCAGGAGATCACCGCCGACCTCTTCGTGGGCTTCCTCGCGCTCTCGCTCAAGCTCTATTCGCCCGTGAAGTACGTGGCGAAGTTTCCGGCGACGGTGCAGCCGGGACTCGTCGGGGGGGAGCGGGTCTTCGAGTTTCTCGACGCCCCGGCCGAGATCCGCAACCGCTCCGGGGCGCTCCCCTTCCGCGAACTGGAGCGGGAGATCCGCTTCGAGGGGGTGGACTTCGCCTACCGCAGCGGCGAACCGGTGCTCCGGGGCATCGACCTGCGGGTCCCGCGCGGCACGGTCGTCGCCCTGGTGGGACCGTCGGGGGCCGGCAAGACGACACTGGTCGATCTGCTCGGCCGTTTCTTCGAGGTGTCGGACGGACGGATCACCTTCGACGGCGTAGACATCCGCGATCTCGACCTCCGCTCCCTCCGCGACGCCCTGGGCGTCGTCTCGCAGGAGACCGTCCTCTTTCACGACACGGTGCGGGCCAACATCGCGTACGGGCGCCCCGACGCCGACGACGCCCAGGTGGAGCGGGCGGCGCGCGCCGCCAACGCCCACGACTTCGTGATGGCGATGCCCGAGAAGTACGAGACGGTCATCGGGGAGCGGGGAACGGAGCTGAGCGGGGGGCAGCGCCAGCGGATCGCCATCGCCCGGGCGCTCCTCCGCGACCCGCCGATCCTCATCTTCGACGAGGCGACGTCGGCACTCGACACCGAGTCGGAGCGGCTGGTCCAGGACGCCATCGAGCGCCTCCTCGAGGGGCGGACCGTCTTCGTCATCGCCCACCGGCTCTCGACCGTGCAGCGCGCCGACCAGATCGTCGTCCTGGAGGAGGGGCGGATCGTCGAGCGGGGGCGGCACGACGAGCTGCTCGCCCGCAAGGGAGCCTACCACCGTCTCCACTCCCTCCAGTTCGGGCCCACCGAGCCTCCGGGCGGGGAATGAGCGGGCCTGTCCGGCCACGGCACCGGGTCGAGCACGCCGCCTTCCGCTTCGTGCGCGGCGTCCTGCGGCTCCTCCCGCTCCCGGTCGCGCTGGCGCTGGGAGGAGGACTCGGGTGGGTGGCGGGGGTGGTGATCCGTCTTCGCCGGGGGGTGGTCGACCGGAATCTGGCCCTCGCCTTTCCGGAGCGATCCCGGCGGTGGCGCGCACGGGTCGCGCGGGCGAGCTACCGCCACCTGGGGCGCGAGGGCGCGTTCACCTTCCTGATGGGGCGCGACGGACCGGAGTGGGTGCGCTCGATCACCGAGGTCGAAGGCACCGAACTTCTCCTGCGCGGGGTCCACGAGGGGACGGGGACCGTGCTGGTGGCGGGGCACCTCGGCAACTGGGAACTCGGAGGGGCGGCCTTCGCCGTCCGGGGACTCCCCATCGACGCGGTGGCGCAGACCCAGGCCAACCCCCTCTTCGACCGCGACCTCACGGCCGCCCGCGAAGGGGTGGGGATGCACATCATCCGGCGGGGTGCGGCGGGTCGCGAAGTCCTGCGCTCCCTCCGCCGCGCCCGGATCCCGGCCCTCGTCGCCGACCAGAACGCCCGCCACGCCCCGGTCTTCGTCGACTTCTTCGGGGTGCCGGCGGCCACCTTCCGGGGGCCGGCGCTCTTCGCGCTCCGCAGCGGGGCCCCCCTCATGGTGGGGATCTGCCTGCGAACGTCGCGCCACCCGCTCCGCTACCGCGCCGTGATCGAAGAGGTGACGGTGCCCCGCACCGGCGACCTGGAGCGTGACGTCACCGCCCTTACCCGGGGGTGGACCGCGGTGCTGGAGCGGTGGGTGCGTCACGCGCCGGAGCAGTACTTCTGGCACCACCGCCGGTGGAAGACCCGCCCCTCCGAAGGGGGCGAAACGGAGTCCCCTCGTTCCGGGTAGCAGTCCGCCTCTACCGTCGTCCTCCCTCTGCCCCCGCGCCGTGATCTATCTCTGCCTCCCCGTCCACAACGAGGCCCGCACGATCGGTCCTCTCCTGTGGAAGCTCCGCAAGACCCTCACGGACCCGGAGTTCCGCCGGGACTTCCGGATCCTCGTCTTCGACGACGCCTCGACCGACGAGACGGCCGAGGTGCTGGAGCGCTACACCTCCGTCCTCCCGCTGACCGTCATCGACAGTCGGGAACGCGTCGGATACGGGCGGGCGCAGGATCGGCTGCTGCGCGAGGCCGCCGCGGCCACGCCCTACCCGAAGCGCGACGTGGCGGTCGTGCTCCAGGGCGATTTCACCGAGGACCCCCTCTTCGTCGTCGACCTCGTGAAGTCGATCGAGGGGGGCGCCGATGTCGTGGCCGGCGTGCGGGGCGAGCCCGAGGAAGAGACCCCGCGTGCCCTCCGGTGGGCCCACCGGGCGGCCCCCTGGGTGCTGGGGCGCGCTCACCGCGACGCCCCCGTCACCGATCCCCTCTGCGGCTACCGCGCCTACCGCCTCATCGTGGTCCGGAAGGCACTGCGAGGCGACGACGCGCCCCCGCTCTGCACCGCCCGGGAGCCGTGGGCGGCCAACCTCGAGGTGCTCTCGAGCATCGTGCCGCACGCGCGGCGCGTCGAAGAGGTCCCGCTCACCCTGCGGCACGGGTTGCGCGCCCGCCCCTCCCGCTTCCAGGCGCTGCGGGCCCTGCGCACCCTCTTCCGCTACCGGCGGGGGTCGTGGTGGACGCCGGCCGACGGCGAAGCGGCGTGACCGCCTCCGGAACGGGGGCGGGCTGAGCCATGGCCCGCATCAGCCGCACCATGCGCCTCAAGGGGGCGTGGCTCCTGGTGATCCCCTTCTTCTGGTGGGCGCGCCCCACTCCGGAGCTCCTCCTTGCGGGGGCGGTGCTGGCAGCCGGAGGACTCCTGGTGCGGGCCCTCGCCGCGGGCCACATCCACAAGGATCGGCAACTCACCGTCACCGGCCCCTACGCCCACACCCGCAACCCGCTCTACCTGGGAAGCTTCCTCCTGGGGCTCGGTGTGGTCGTGGCCGGGGGCCGGCTCGTCTTCGTCGTGATCTTCCTCGCCTTCTTCGGGTGGGTCTACTCGCGGGTCATCCGGCAGGAGGCCAGGCATCTGGCCGGGATCTTCGGTCCTGCCTACGCGGAATACGCCCGCAACGTCCCCCTCTTCGTGCCCCGCCTCCGCCCCTGGCCGGGGCCCGCAGGCGACGGAGAGCGGGGGGCGCCCGCCAGCTTCTCGCTCGAGCGGTGGCGGCGCAATCGGGAGTACGAGGCGCTCCTTGGCACGGTGGCCGGTTTCGTGGGACTCTCGCTGCGCATGCTGGCCGGCTGAGGCCGCCCGCCGCTACCAGCCGTACTTCGTCCGGGCCAGCGCCACCTTTTCCAGTACCCCCTCGACCGTGACCCGCGACATTCCGTCGCGGTATTCGGGGGTGATCGGGTACGCCTCGCCGGGGGTGCGGGCGTAGCCGTCCACGACGAGGTCCTCGTCGCGCCGCCAGGGGCCGGAACGCTTCGGGTTGGTGTAGCCGAAGAGCCCGACCACCGGGGTCTCGAGGGCGCGCGCGATGTGGAGAGGACCGGTGTCGGGGCTGATCACGAGGGCGCTCCCGTCGACCGTCCACACCAGGCGACGGAGGTCGTCGCCGAGGGTGTCGATGACGCTCCTGGCCCGGGTCAGGGCAAGCGTACGGTCGGCGATCTCGCGCTCGGCCGCGCCGGGGCCGCCCACCAGGACGGGCTGGAGTCCGAAGTCGTCCTCGAGCGCCTCGAGCACCCGGGCGTACCCTTCCGGGTGCCAGTTCTTCTCCCGCTTGCTCGTGCCGACGACGACGGCGCACGCCGGGCGGTCGAGCGTCGCGAAGAATTCGGCTTGCGCCCGGCGCTCCTCCGGGCGGATCGGGAGGTTCCAGACCGGGGGGCCCGGGTCCAGTCCGAGGTGTTCGAGGAACTCCAGATACTGGTCCTGGACGTGTCGCTGCCCCCGGAAGGGGATCCGCTCGTTGGTGAAGAGCCAGTTGAAGTCGCGGGCGCGCTTGCGGTCGAAGCCGAGCTTCACCCGCGCCGGGGTGCGGAGGGTGATCAGCCCCGCCTTGAAGTAGACCTGCAGTCCCAGGAGGAGGTCGAAGGGCTCGTCGGGGTACTGGCGTTCGAGGTCACGGAACCCCTTCCACGCCTCCACCCCTCGCCGCCGGCGAAAGACGAGGAAGTCGTCGATCGCCTCGTGCCCCTCGACCAGGCGGTGCGGGACCGGCTGGATCACCCAGCTGATCCGGCACTCGGGCCAGTGGCGCTTGAGGGCGTTCGCCACCGGGAGGACGTGGACCGCGTCGCCGATCGCCGAGAGCATGACGATGACGATTCGCGACGGCGGTCCGTGCGGGAAGAGTTCGCGCCAGCGCGGCGTGTCGTCACTCATCGGTCATCGTCGGGGGGTGGGCGGCGTGGCGTCGGTGGCCGCACGGGCGCCGTCGCGGAGGGCCTGGCGGTCGGCGGCGCCCACCTCGGCGCCGGCGGCAGCCGCGAGGCGGCAGAGGGAGCGGTGGAGGCGGGCGACCATCGGGGCGGAGGGGGTGGGCGAGGCCCCGACCCGGGCGCGATCGAAGTCCAGGAGGTGGAGTTCCGCACCCCCCCGCACCACGAGGACGTTGCGGGCGTTGAGGTCGGGGTGGTGGATCCCCGCCCGGGCCAGTTCGCCGATGATCCGGCCGGTCCGCTCGAGGAGCGCCCGCCGCTCGGCCGGGGTGGGGGGGGGGGCGTCGGGCCGGTCCGCGAAGAGGTGGTCGGCGAGGTCGGTCGCGTCGGCCACGAGACGGGTCACGAGGTCGGCCCGGTACCAGGCACCCGCCGGATAGATCACCCCCGCGATCACGGGGGGAGTGGCGATTCCGCTCCGCCGCGCTGCCTCCGAGGCGCGCGTCTCGCGCAGCGGTCGCGGCTCGCCCCGGCGGAGGTAACGGTCGCCGAGGAGGGGCGCGAGCATCCCCCCCCTCCGGTAGCGCCGCACCACCCACCGCCCCTCGCCCTCGGGGGCCGGAACGGCCCGCACGGTGCCCCTCCCGGTGAATTCGATGACGTCGGACTCGTGGCGGCTCGCCCGATGGAGCGTGCCCCACCGCCCCAGCGCCTGCTCGACCCAGGCGACCGCCTCCGGGCGGGCGAAGCCACGCGCAC
>CAYORZ010000021.1:0-282 GCA_964406485.1 uncultured Gemmatimonadaceae bacterium
GAAGTGGTCCCCGTGACCCCCGGGGGGACGGCGGCGATGGCCGAAGTCGTGGTCGACCTCCCCGAAGGGGCGACCGGCGCTTCGGTGGCGGTCGACCTCCGCACCGGCACCCAGCCGCTCTTCACCGGGTCGAGCACCGTCACCCTGACCCCCGGTCAGGTGTCGGAAGTCGTGGTCGACCTGGAGCCCGTGGTCGCCTCGCTCGACGTCGTGGCCCCGGCCCCCTTCACCACCTTCGGCAACACGACACTCCTGGAGGGGCGAGCCCTCTTCGCCAGCGGT
>CAYORZ010000021.1:292-12495 GCA_964406485.1 uncultured Gemmatimonadaceae bacterium
TCAGGATGACCAGCAGCAATGTGTTGAATTCCGTCGCACCCGGGATCGTGACCGTCGAAGCCGAGGGCGCGGGGTGGCGGGCGACGGCGGTGTCCGAAGGGTCGGCGATGCTGCGCGCGGCAGGCGGCGGCGCGGAGGCGACGGTGAACGCCGAAGTCGCCGTGGTGGCCGCCTCGCTCGAGGTCGTGCCCGACTCCCTCCACCTCCGCATCGGCGAGACGGGGCTCCTCACGGCCATCGCCCGCGACAGCTCGGAGACGCCGATCCCCGGGCGTGTGCCCGAATGGGTGTCGTCCGACCCCGCGGTGGCAGAGGTCGACGCCGATGGAGAGGTGATGGCGGTCGCCCCCGGAAGCGCCACGATCGAGGCAAACGTCGCCAATCTGCGCGCCGCCGCCCGCGTGCGGGTGATCCCCCCGGGGCCCTCGGTGACCACCCTCGAGCCTACCCAGGTCACCGCGACCACGGCCGTCTTCCAGGTCGACGTCCACACCCACGGCGAGCCGACCACCCTCTACTTCGTGCACGGCACCACCCCCGACCTGCGCGACGGTCGGTCCACCGATCCGATCTCTCTCCAGCCCTCGGCGTCGCCGCGCGTCATCGGGCAGCCGGTCACCGGCCTCCCCTCGGGCACCCGGATCTACTACCGGGCCGTGGCCTCGCACGCCACCGAGACGCGGATGGGCGAGATCGTCTCGTTCGAGACCCTGGCTCTCCCGGGGACCCCGATGGGCCTCACGGCCTCGTTGAGCAACGGAGTCCTGTTGCAGTGGACGTCGGGGAGCGGCGACGAACTCCGCTTCGAGATCGAGCGCGATGTCGTCCCTGTTCCCGCCGACGTCGGGCCGAACCCCTCGGGACCGGCGGCCGTCTTCCAGGTCATCGGGACGACCGGTCCGGGGGTCACGGAGTTTCGTGATCCCTCGCCCCCCGCGGGCGAGCTCCACTACCGGGTACGCGCCTGCCACGCGAACGGCTGCTCGCCGTGGAGCGATCCGCTGGTGTGGTTCTACGGATTGCCCCCCTCGGTCGTCACCACACCACCCCTGGTCCTCTCCGACGGCAGGGCCCGTCTGCAGCTCGAGGTGAATCCCCACGACGCCCCGACCGTGGTCTACTGGCAGATCGGGTTCAACGAGGAATTCAGCGAATGGACGTACTACCCGGCGGACGATGGATTCGACCCGGTGCCCCTCGATGCAGGGGCGGGTCATCTGCCCGTTTCGCGCTTCTACATCACCCCCTACTGGGTCACGGGATACTGGGTGCGGGCCGTCGCCGAGAACACATGGGGCACCACCTATGGCAACATCCTCCTGATCGAAGGCGACCCGGGATGACGCTTCTCTCGTCGGGGTACGCCTGGTTCTCTTGTGTACCTCGTTCGAATTCCTAGCTTTACGCTATCACTCACCATCTTCCTTCACGGGAGTCCACAATGAAGCGACTGTTCGGTAGCCTCCTCCTCGCCGCAGCCGTGACCTTCGGCGCCTCGACCGAGGCCGAGGCCCAATTCACCTTCGGGCCGATGGCGGCGTACCACGACGACATGGACTTCGGGGTCGGAGCGGGCTTCACCATGCCCACGACCGGTATCCACGAGCAGGTCGGCCTGTGGGGCTCCTTCCTCTACTTCTTCCCCGATGCTGGCGGCAACTTCGGCGGGGTCGATGTCGACGTCTCGTACTTCGAGATCAATGGGGGTCTCTACTACGACTTCGTGACGTCGGGATCGATCACCCCCTACGCCCTCGCGGGGCTCGTGATCGCCCGCTTTTCCGCCGATGTCGCCGGATTCGGTAACTCCGATACCGATATCGGGTTGAACCTCGGGGGCGGAATCAAGACGATGCTGGGCGACTCGATGACCGGATTGGTGGGTGCCCGCCTCGAGCTCCAGGACGGAAGCGGCTTCGTGATCGAGGCAGGACTGGGCTTCCCGATGGGCGGCTGACGCCGTCTGATCGATCGGCAAGCGGAGAGGCTTTCCCTCTCTTTGCGGAGCCCCGGGCGAGCCATCGCCCGGGGCTCCTGCACGTCCGGGCCCCCCGTCGGGGTCCCGCGAGCGAGACCGCGGCCCCCGGCTCCCTTAACGTTTCGCGCGTTTGCGGCATCGTACGGGAGACCGCCGGGATGCAGCGACACCGGGGCGAAGGCGCGTCCCGTTCGCGCTCGCCTTCAACGCTTCGGGGCGCTCAGCGGTCCTCTCAAGCGTCGTCCGCGACCTTCCGCCGACCGCGCTCGCGGTCGATTTCAACGAATTTCCAGAGGTTCCCATGATGAAGTGCATGAAGACGCTCGGCTTCCTGGCGTTGGTCGGGATGACGCTCACGCCGAGCCGTGGGGTGGCCCAGGATCCGGTGCTCCGGCAGGTGGAGCCGTACACCGTCGGGCAGGCGACCCCGCCGGTCGAGCCGGGAACAACCCTGGTCCCCATGACCTTGCAGCAAGCGATCGACCGCGCCCTCGAGGTCAACCTCAACCTCCAGAGCGCGCGGCTGAATCCGCTGATCCAGGAGTACAACCTCCGCTCGGCGCAGGCCGCCTTCACGCCCACCCTCAGCGGAACTCTCGGCTTCAACAACTCGACCTCCCTCTCCACGAGCCAGCTCGACGGGGGGACGTCGATCACCAACGAGCGCACCACCTTCAACACCTCGATCTCGAAGCTGATGCCGTGGGCCGGCGGGCGGCTGAGCGCCAACTTCAACAACAGCCGCAACGAGAGCAACAACGCGTTCTCGACACGGAATCCGAGCTACTCCTCGTCGCTCAACCTGAGCTACAGCCAGCCGCTGCTCGCCGGTTTCTCGCTCGACAACCAGCGGGCCGCCCTCCGCACGCAGCAGATCCAGTCGCAGATCACGGAGCTGCAGCTCGAGGCGCAGGCCGCCAACATCGTCGCCCAGGTGGAGTCGGCGTACTGGGCGCTGCGCGCCACCATCGAGCAGATCGAGATCCAGCGGCTGAGCCTGGCGCAGGCCGAGCGGCTGCTCGAGGAAAACCGGGTTCGCCAGCAGCTGGGCCGCGCCACGGAATACCAGGTGATCCAGTCCGAGGCCCAGGTGGCGAGCGCCGAACAGTCGGTGCTCAACGCCGAGATCCAGTGGCGAAACCGCGAGCTCGCCCTCAAGCAGCTCCTGCTCGACGGCGCGGGTGATCCCCTCCTGTCGGCGACGATCAACCCGACCGACCTCCCCACCCTGGTCGCTACCGATGTCGACATCGAGGCGGCCATCGAGACCGCCCTCTCGCAGCGCACCGACATCCGCCAGCAGCAGGAACAGCTCCGGATCACCGCGATCAACCTCGACGTGACGAAGAGCAATTCCCTCCCGACCCTCGACCTCACCGCGTCGTACTCCCTGGCGGGGGTGGGCGGGAACCAGTTCAGCCGCGACGACCTCGGCGGCGACCCGGTCCTGATCGCGCCCGGCGGCTACAGCGACGGGCTCCGGGCGATCCTCGACCGCGACGCCCCCACCTGGAACGTCTCGCTCAACGCCTCCTACCCGCTCGGCACCAACCCCCAGTCGATGGCGCTGGAGCGGGCCGAGCTCCAGGCCCGCCAGCAGGAGTTGGCTCTGCGCAACCAGGAACTGGGCATCGTGACCCAGGTGACCGCCGCGGGACTCGCCGTGCAGAACACCTTCCTCCAGTACGAAGCGGCCCAGCGCAGCCGCGTCGCTGCCGAGCAGAATGCCGCAGCCGAACTCGCGCGCTTCGAGGTCGGTGTCGCGACCAACTTCGAACTGCTCACCGCGCAGAACTCGCTGACGTCGGCTCGCCTCTCCGAGCTGCAGGCGCTGATCAACCACCTGAACGCGGTGGCCGACTTCGACCGCGTGCAGCGCGTCGGGAACTGACCCCGGACGGAGCCCGCCCCCCCGCCCCCGCCGGGGGGGCGGCTCCGGTCAGCGGAGTGACGCGAGCTCCAGGAAGGCCCCCTCCCACGCGACAAGCGCCGTCGAGTCGTCGAGAAGGAGCACCACGGCCCCGAGCGCGTCCCACGCCGCTGTCCCGCAGCGGACCTCGACCAGGCGCACCTCGTCTGCCCCGGCCAGCGGGGGAACGCGGTCGGGGGGGACGCCGAAGCGACCCGAGAGGAGGGCGTCGACGGTGACCCGGCGCACCTCGTAGCTGGCGCGCCCGCACTCGGCGTCGGGACCGTAGGCGAAATCCGCCCCGTAGCGGATCTCCTGGCCGCTCCACCACGCCCCGTCGAGACTGCCGGCGCTCACTCCTGGACGGTGGGTCTCGCCGATCCGCCACTGCCCGATGAGGTCGGAGGGAGGGGCGGCCGGGTCGCCGTCCGGGAGCGCTTCAGCCGCCCCCGTCCCCGCCGCCACCGACCCGTGACGGATGCGGAGGATCTCGACCAGCGTCCCCGTCATCCCGATCGAGAGCAGGTCCGGACGCAGGCGCACGTCGGCGACCACCCCCGCGCCGTCGATCCGGAAGGGTTCGGGGAGTTCGAGGGGGACCCACTCCGCCCCGTCCGGATCACGAACCACCCAGATGCCGCCTTCGAGATCGCGCGCCTCGACCACCCCACCGATCCGGATCGCCTCGGCCTCATGCTCGGGCCACCCGCCCAGCACCATCCACGGGTCGCCCACCACCTCGGACTCCCGCGCCTGGCACCCCGCGACCACGAGCAGGGCGGCGAGGGCAAGGGCCCAAGCCCGACGGCCGGTCCGGGCAGCGAAACGATCGGGCTGACGATGCATGTCGAAGGGGTACGCCGCGCCGCCGGGGGCGGTTCCTCCGCGCCCGCGCCCCCCGGGAGAATCCCCGAGAGGGAATAGTCATTGCCTTTCTCTTGACAACCCTCGGAGCACGCCCCACCGTAGGGGTGTCGGCGCGATCGCGTGGTGCGGTCGCGACCCCCGGAACCCCCTCCGCAGAAACCCGGTGCGCACTCCCTCCGCACAGCCGACGCCCTCGGCGACCGCCGCGTCCCGCCCCGCGGGGGGTGGCGCGGAGCCCGCGGGAGGGGTGACTCCCGGTGCGGCGAAGGCCGCCGCACCCCCGCGGCCCCCGGCCCCCGGGGGGCTTGCGTCGGCCAAGGCTCCCCCCTTCCGACTGCCGGGCGAGCACTTCACGGCCGCCCTCGTGCTTCTCGCTGCCGGCAGCCTCGGCCTCGTCGTCGTGGCCCCCGAACTGGCGAGCGGCGCCTTCCTCGCCCCCCGCGTCACGGGAACCACCCACCTCTTCACCCTCGGGTGGATCACCACCTCGATCATGGGGGCGCTCTACCAGTTCCTTCCGGTGGCCACGGGCGAGCCGATCCGTTCGGTGCGTCTCGCGCACCTCTCGTTCGCCCTCTACTCACCGGGCCTCGTCACCTTCGTCGCGGGGCTGCTCCTCGGGCACACCCCCGTCCTTCTCGCGGGCGCCCTCCTCCTGGCGAGCGGGGTGCTCCTCTTCGTCGGGAACCTCGTGGCCACCCTCGTCGCCTCCGCCCGCCGTGACCTCACCTGGTGGGCGCTCTCCGGCGCGGCCCTTTTTCTCGTCGTGACGCTGACCTTCGGACTCGCCCTCGCCGGCAATCTCCGCTGGGGGTACCTCGGGGGGGAACGGATGGTCGCCCTGGGGACCCACCTCCACGTGGCCCTCGGGGGGTGGGTGTTCCTGGTGGTGATCGGGGTGGCCCACCGGCTGCTCCCGATGTTCCTTCTGAGCCATGGGGCCAGCGAGCGCTTCGGCTGGGCCGCCCTCCGCCTCGTGGCGGCCGGAGCCGGGGTCCTGACCCTCTTCCACCACGCGGCTCCGCCGCTTTCCCGCTGGATCCCGGCCTTCCTCCTCACGGCCGGGGGCGTCGCCTTCCTCCTTCAGGCCCGGGATTTCTACCGCCGGCGCGTGCGTCGCATCCTCGATCCGGGAATGCGTCTCGCCGCGGTGGCGCTCCTCGTCGTCGGAGCGGGACTCGCCCTCGCCTGGCCCGTGGCCCTCGGAGTCGTGGGACCGCGTTTCGCCACCACCTACGTCACCACCCTGATCCTCGGCATCACCCTCTTCGTCGTGGCGCACTACTACAAGATCGTCCCCTTCCTCGTCTGGTATCATCGGTGGGGACCGCTGGCCGGCCGGCAACCCGTGCCGCGGGTGAGCGAACTGTATGCGGCCCGGGGGGCCCGGGTCGCGAGCGTCGCCCTGGTCGCCGGGGGCGTCGGGATTCCGGTGGGGATCGCCCTCGCCTCGGCGCCCGTGATCCGGATCGCGGCCCTCGTCTTCGGCGCGGGGGTGGCGGTCGTCGCCGGCCAGATGCTGGGCATGGCCCGGAGCGCGCCATGAGCGCCGGCCCCGCCCCGTCGTCGCCCGGCGTCTCGGAAGACGGGGTCATGCGGGCACTCGCGACGGTGATCGACCCCGAGATCGGCCTCGACATCGTCACCCTCGGCCTCGCCTACCACGTCACGATCGAGGGGGGGCAGGTGACGGTGGTCTACAGTCTGACCACGCGGGGCTGTCCCCTGGAGTTCCATATCACGAACGCGATCGTGGAGGCCGTCTCGGCCGTCCCGGGGGTCGACGAGGTGCTCCCCGAACTGGTATGGGAGCCGCCGTGGAACCCCGGAATGATCCAGGGAGGCGCGTGGTGATCCGTCGCGAGGACCGCATCTCGACCGTGCTCGACCGGGACCCGTCGCTGATCGACGTCCTCGTCGCGCTGTCGCCCGCCTTCAAGCGGCTTCGCAACCGCGCGATGCGCAAGGTGATGTCGCGGCTCGTCACCGTCGAGCAGGCCGCCGCCATGGCCGACCTCGATCCCGACGTCCTTGTCGCGCGACTGAACGCGCACCGCCCCGACGGGGTACCGGGGGGCGGTGGTGCGGAGACCGGCCTGCCCGAGGCGACAGATGCGCCGCAGGAGGCCCCGACGCCGAGCACCTTCAACGCTCCGCCCCCTCCCGCCCTCGCGCGGATCCCCGACGAACGTCGGCGCGAAATCGACGTGAGGGCCGCCTTGCGGGCGGGCGAAGAGCCCTTCAGCCAGATCATGGCGGCCCGTCGCGAGGTTCCCCCCGGGGGAGCCCTGGCGGTGCGCGCGACCTTCGAGCCGGTGCCCCTCTACGCCGTGATGCGCCGCCAGGGACTCGCCCACCACACGGAACACCTGGACGACGAGGATTGGCGCGTCTGGTTCTTTCCCGCCGACGACGCTGCGGATCCGGACTCCGCGCCGGCGCCGAGTGACTCCGGGGCGGAGACGAGTCCGAGTTCGGGTGACGACGGCGTGGTGATCCTCGATGTGCGGGGCCTCGAGCCCCCCGAACCCCTGATGCGGACGCTCGCCGCCCTGGAGACCCTCCCTGCGGGGGGGACCCTCGTGCAACTCAACGTCCGCGTCCCGCAGTTCCTGCTCCCGATCCTCGAGGAGCGGGGCTTCCGTCACGAGATCCGGGAGCAGCACCCCGACCTCGTGCGCCTCTTCATTCGCAGAACGGCCGACGATCCGGCCCCTGACCCAGAGCACGACCGATGACCGACCATGGAGAGCGGGTACTCGACGTTCGCGTGATCCCGCCACGCGAGAAGCATCCGACGATCTTCCAGACCTTCGCCGCCCTCGATCCGGGCGAGGCCTTCATTCTGGTCAACGACCACGATCCGCTTCCGCTCCGCTACCAGTTCGAATACGAACACGAGGGAGCCTTCGGGTGGGACTACCTGGAAACCGGCCCCGAGGTGTGGCGGGTGCAGATTTCGCGGACCGCCGGCTGATGCGCCTCGGTCTCAGTTCGGCCGTCGCACCCGGGGACCACGTCCTGGAGTTGATGGAGGGGTGCGCGCATCGCGGCCTTTCGACTCTGGAGTTGCGGTGGGGAGACGCCCACGGCGTCAGCGACGTCGCCTCGGCGCAGGAGGCGCGCGCCGCAGCAGCGGAGCGCGGGATCGAGATCGTGGGACTCCGGGTCGAGAGCGGCTCCCCACTCGTGGGCTCCACGGCACATGGGGTCGCCCGCGCCCTGGACGCACCGTTGATCCTTGCCGGGACGGCCCCGCTGCCCCACCGCCTCGGCGAGGCCCGCGCGCTCACGGAAGGCGGCACTCCCGCCCTCGTCGAGGTGAGGGGGCCGCACGACGCCTGGCTGGACGCAATCGACCCGGACGATGCCGCTCTCGCGTGGACGATCGACCGTTCGACGCCCCACCCGGGCGACGACCTCGACGGCATCCGGCGCGCCGGTGTCGTTCCCCGCTACCTCCGCATGGCGGGGGGCGGTGGGCCGGAGGCGGCGATGGGGGGCGGCCGCGGCGTCGGTACCCTCATGGCGCGGCTGGCGCTCGACCGCTTCGCCGGTCCGCTGATCCTGTCTCCCGGCTCGTCGAGCTACCGGGTGGCGTGGTCGACGTGGCTGGGCCGGCGCGGGGGGTGGGGATGCGGCGGGAGTACGGGAGCGCACCCCGTTCCGATCGCCGTGCACCGGGGAGGAGGCAGGGCATGACCTCGCCTCTCGTGACCCTCGACGTGCGGCCGGTGGAGCCGAAGCACCGCTACGAGACGATCATGTCGACCTTCGACGCGCTCGCGGTCGGCAGCGTCCTCGAGCTCACCGTGGACCACGATCCGCAGTGCATGTACTACGCGCTCCGCGCCACCCGCGGCGAAGAAACGTACACCTTCCGATACCTCGAAGACGGCCCTGAGCGATGGCGGGTCCTGGTGGGGAAGCGCGGTGCAGCGTCCGGCCCGGCCCCCTCAGCGTCGGGCGACCCCGGCGAGGTGGGGTGAGACCGGCACCCACTTCCACCCCACCCGGAAGCGCTCCTCGTCGACGGTCTCGAAGCCGGCCGCCCGGATGATCGCTCCGGTATTGCGGCGGAGGTGGCATCCTTCGCAGAGCCAGGCCCAGGGGCGGCGCAACCACCCCTGGAGACGGTGAAGGGGGGTGCCGGGATCGCCCGCCACATGCTCCACGAAGATGAAGCGCCCCCCGGGGACGAGCACCCGCCGCACCTCGGCGAGCACCTCGCGAGGGTCGGTGACCGAGCAGAGTACCAATGTCGAGACCACCGCATCGACACTGCCATCGTCGAGGGGGAGCCGCTCCGCGGGGGTGGTGTGCAGTTCGAGCTCGATGCCGTACCGCCGCGCCTCCCGCTCCAGCGGGCCGTGCATCTGGCGCGCCGGCTCGATGGCGATCAGGTGAGTGCCCGGGCGGTAGTAGCGCAGATTCGTTCCCGGGCCGGGTCCGACCTCGACGACCCGCTCGGGAAGATCGGCCAGAAGCTTCTGCTTGAGGGGCCCGTAGGTGCGATGCATCGAACCCGCTGCCCACCGCAGTCCCCACCCGTGGAGCCGGCCCCGCACGGTGACGCGGCTGAAATCCGGCCCGTCGATCCGCCCCCGTCCGCCGGCGTGCGAAGGGCTCCCTTCCGGGTCGGGGTCGCTCCACGAGAGGGTCATCCCGACGTCCCGAGACGACGGTAGGTGGCCAGATGCCGCACCGCCCCTTGCACGTCGCCGCGCTGCTCGAGCAGGCGGGCGAGATTGAAGTGTGTCTGCGGGAAATCGGGGTCCAGCTCGAGTGCCCTCTCGTACGCCTCGACCGCCCCTTCGATCCGCCCGGAGTCCTCGAGCACCACGCCCAGGTTGAAGTGGGCAACGGAGTGTCGAGGCTGGACCCGAATCGCCGCGCGGTAGTGGGTCTCCGCAGCCTGGAGATCACCGGCTTCGTGGCGGAGCCGGCCGAGATTCACCAACGCGTCGGGGTGATCGGGGCGAATCCGGAGTGCCACGTGGTACGCCCGGTCGGCCTCGGCAGGGGACACCGCCTCCAGGTCGAGTCCCAGGTCGTACCAGTCGTCGGCCGCCATCCGTCCGCCCTCTTCGCTCTCTCGCGCCATGCGCGCCGCGAAGGGCTCGACCCGGGTGGCAAGTTCCCGGACCGGGAAGTCGAAGGTCACCTGACCGGTTTCCGCCTCCCAGGTGGTCCCGACGTCGTGCACGAGCACTTCGTCTCCGCAGGCGACAATGCGCACCGCGCTCAGCGGACGCCCGGCGGGCAGCTGATCTGCCAGGTGGCACAGCGCTCGCGAGATCCGGCGGGTGGGCACGCCCGCGGCATGCAACTCCGCCGCGGTCCGAAGGAGGATGATGTCGGGAAAGGTGAAGCGCCACTCGCCATCCGTCCCCTTTTCGGCTTCGAGCAGACCCCGTCGAGCCCACCGCCGCACGGAGGCAGGTGCGATGCCCAGCACTTCGGCCACTTCGCGGGTCGTGTATCCCCTCAGCCTGCTTCCACCTCGAAGACCATCTCGATCTCCACCGTGAGGTTTGCCGGAAGTGCGACCATGCCCACCGCCGAGCGGACGTGGCGTCCGCGAGCACCAAAGACCTCGTCGAGCAGTTCGCTGGCCGCATTCATCACCTGCGACTGGCCGGTGAAGTCCGGAGCGGAGTTCACCATGCCGAAGACCCGCACCACCCGGGTCACCCGCGAAAGATCGCCGATCTCCGCCTTGAGTGAGCCGAGGATGCAGATGATCACCTGGCGGGCGGCGGCCCGGGCCTCGTCGACACTCGCCTCTGTCGGCACCTTCCCGCGCCCCGTCCCCTCCCACTCGCCGCAGGGTGCGTGACCGGAAGTGAAGACGAGGTTGCCTGTCCGCACCGTGCGCTCGAATGCGGAGCGGCTCGGCCCGTCCGGCACGGGGAGTGTGATCCCCATGTCGGCGAGCCGCGCTTCGGGATCGTACTCCTGCCCCGCCGCGAGCGCCGGGAGGAGCACGCAGAGAAGAACGGAAATCGCGGTCGCGCGCAGCATCGTCATCTCGTCATTCCCCCGACGCCTTCTTCCTTCCCTTCGACCCCGAAGCCTTCCGCCCCGCCTTTGTCGCCGGCTTGCGCTCCCCTTCCGCGGCGAGCGACGCCTTGAGCGCCGACATGAGATCGATGATCTGGGTCGCGGGCTCCTCCCGGGGCGCGGTGACGATCTCCTGCCCTTCCACCTTCGCCTCGATCATCGCCATCGCCCGCTCTCTCACCTCGTCGGTATAGCGCGTCGCATCGAACGACTCGCTCGCCGCCTGCTCGATGAGCTGGCGCGCCAACTCCATCTCGGCGTCCTTCACCTCCGCCTCGTCGATCGGAACCTCGTCGAAGCGCCGGACTTCCTCGGCGTAGCGAAGCTGGTCCATGACGAGTCCTTCTTCATGGGGACGGATCATCACCAGGTACTGCTTGCCCCGCGTGGCGTAGGTGGCGATGGCCACCCTCTCGCTCTCGCGCAGCGCCTGCGAGAGCAACCGGTACGCGCGTGCGCCCCCCTTGTCAGGCCCCAGATAATACGGCTTGTCGAGGTAGACGGGCTCCACCTCGTCGGCCGGCACGAACTCGTGGATGTCGATGGAGTCCTTCTTCGGCATTTCCAGCGCCTTCAGTTCGTCCTCGTCAAAGAGCACGTACTGCCCCTTCGCGAACTCGTACCCCTTCGTCATGTCATCGCGGGGTACCACGACATCGCACTTCGGGCAGACATACTGCTGCTTGAGCCGCGTGCCACACGCCTCGTGCATGAGGTTGAAGGACACCCGGCGGCCGCTCTCGCCGGTCGAGTAGAGCTTGACGGGTATCGACACGAGGCCGAAAGCGATGGTCGATGAGCCGATGGCGCGAGCGCTCATGGGGGACCCCCGGTGCGCGTGGGCGTGGCATCGCGCTTGAGGTCGGGACCCCCGGGCGCGCGACGATGGGCAACCGGAACATGTGTTCCTCCCACGGGAGTGTGCAAGACTGCGGCCACGCGGTCACCGACGCCGGAGCGCACGGATCCGTCCGGCCCGCTTCTCCACCTCGGCCCACCCCCCTTCGACCACCCCGCCCTCGACCGCCTCCACGATCGCCTCGGCCATTCGACGCGCCGGGTGCTCCACCCCGTCCGGGGGTCCTCCGAGATTCACCGCGTCCATGAGCAGATCTGCGCCCGCGCGCAGTGCAGCCACAGCCGCATCCACGGAATCTGATCCTGCCCCGGCCATGTCGAGCGAATCGGTGGCAATCACCCCCTCGTAGCCCATCTCGCCCCGCAGGACCCCGGTCAGAGCGGCGTGCGAGAGCGAGACCGGCCGCTCCGCGTCCACTGCAGGCCAGACGGCGTGCGACGCCATCACCATCTCGGGCGGACGGGCATCGGCAAGAAGCGTGCGCCAGGGGGCGAGGTGCAGTTCGGCATCGAATGTCTCGTCGAGCA
>CAYORZ010000022.1:0-10177 GCA_964406485.1 uncultured Gemmatimonadaceae bacterium
GCCGCGGGCCGGCGGTCTCGATCGTGGGGCCGGCTCCCGCGCCGATCGAGCGGCTGCACGGTCGGTGGCGGTGGCACTTCCTGCTGCGGGCCGCGCGCGCCGCCGATCTGGGGCGCGTCTGCCGCGGGTTCGTGCGCGGCTTCCAGCCCCGCGGGGGCGACGTGCGGGTGGCCCTGGACCGCGACCCGACCGCGCTCCTCTGACCGTTCGCAGGGCGCATTGCCGCCGCCCGCTCCGCTTCATACTCTTCGAGGGACGGTGTCCTTCTCGCGGTGTGCAGTCCGGAGCGATCCTCCATGGGATGTCTTGCGCTCAACGCGTCGTATGAACCCCTCACGCTGGTTCCGACCCGGCGCGCGATCCGGCTCGTGCTCGACGGCAAGGCCGAGATCCTCGAGACGGAGGGCGATCGCGCCTTCCGCTCCGCCCGGGCCACCGTCCCCTGTCCGACGGTCATCCGCCTCGTCCGCTTCGTGCACGTCCCCCGCCGGCTCCGCCGGCAGGTCACCAACACCTTCCTCTTCGCCCGCGACGGCTACACCTGCCAGTACTGCAGGCGGCACCGGAGCGAGCTGCGGGGCCGGCAGTTCCTCACCCGCGACCACGTCGTCCCGCGCTCGCGGGGGGGTGGCAACGAGTGGCGCAACGTCGTGACGGCCTGCTCGCCCTGCAACAACCGGAAGGGGAACCGCACGCCGGCCGAGGCGGGGCTGCGGCTGCACACGGTCCCCCGCGAGCCGGATCATGTGCACCTCGTCTGGGCGGTCCGACGGCTCACGGCCATCCAGAGCCGGTGGATCCGGATGTTCTACGGCGACGACGTCGTCCACTTCCTGGAAGAGACGGCTCCGGGGTCGCCCTGAGGGCCGGACCCCCCCCCGCTCAGTCGTCGAGCCAGGCGTAGGGGCGTTCGTAGAACTGCCCGAAGCCCCGGATGCTCCCGTCGGCGGTGTGTTCGCGCCACCGCACGATCCACCCCCTCACTTCGTCCTGCAGCACCTGGTAGGTGAAGCCGTCCATGCGTGTGCGCTCGGCGATGAAGCGGGCGAGGGGACCGGGGAGGTCGCCGATCCCGTCGATGTGGCTTTCGGCCCCCTCGTAGGTGAGGATCGCGTGGGCCTCGGAGCTCGACACCGAGAGGGTGCGCAGCGCTTCCTCCACCGACGCCGTCACATCGGCGATCGCCTCGCGAGGGGCGTCGCCCGTCCGCATCCGGATTTCGCGCAGCAGCGCCCGCAGCTCGGGCGCCTCGAACTCGTCGCGCACGTGCCGCAGCTGGGCAGCGAGGCGCTCGTGCAGGCGGAGGAGTTGCGCGTACTCGCGGCGGGCTTCACCCCCGGCGTCTCCCGCGCCGGGCGAGTCCGCATCCGTCCCGGCGCGAGGATCTGCCCCGGGGGAGCGGGCAGCGTCAGGGGTCATCGTCGGGCGGAACGTCGGTCGGGTCGGACTCCGGATCGTCCATCTCCAGTTCGCGGAGCAGCTGTTGCTCGCGCTCGAGTGCCTCGCGCACGACGCGGCTCGAGAGGTCCTCGACGGCGTCGTCGTCAGGCGGTTCGGGGGCGCCGGGGCGTCGCGGCTGGGCCGGGCCTGCGCGATCGGTAACCCGTACCTCCCACGCGAAGACCATCTGCCGCATCTCGCCGAGCAGCCTCAGGATCGAGGCCGATCGGTCGAGGAGCGCGTCCTTCCGGTCGAGCAGGAGAATCAGCCGGGCGAACGAGACGAGTTCCTCGCGCAGCTGATCCTCGGTGATGTCATCGTGGCGTCCCATCGGTCTCTCCTGGCCGCGACGGCGGCCCTCACGGGGTCGGCGCGCGATCCGCGAGGTCAGTTCGCCGCCAACCGGGCGAAGTACTCGCCGACATCGAAGCCGACCGGATCCACATTGTAGATCTGGGCGCGGCTGAAGTGCCCGGTGGTGGGGAAGTACGGAGGCGGGTCGGTGGCACCGCAGGTGTCGTACGAATACCGCTTCAGGTTCCCGCTTCCCGACGTCGTCCCGACCGCACCCCGGGTGCGCTGGATGATGCCGCCGGTGAGGTAGAGACACCCCCGGCCCCAGCTGGTCGACTCGCACGGTTCGGACGACGTGGCCCCGGTATCATAGTTCTTTACCGTGAAGATGTTCAGAGCAAGAATCACGCCGTGAATGAACTCGTCGCGGGTGTCGTCGTAGGTGCGGTAGGCCTCACTCGACGAGGCCTGCTGGGGGGCGTTGATCGTGTTGTCGGCGACGATCACGTCCTGCCCCGAGAAGATCCCCAGGATGTCCTGGCAGGTACCGCTCCCCGGGTCGATGGAGTAGACCAGGTCATCGGCGATGATGATCTGATCCGTGGCAGCCAGCGTCACCCTCCCGCGGAGGGTTCCCGAGACGACCACCTTTCCGTCGACATGGATGACCCCCTTGAACGACGGGTTCATGGGACGGTTGATCGGGTGGAGGTACTGTGCGGCGGTGGCGCCGACGCGGGCGACCAGCTCGGGGCTCACCGGACCGTTCCACGGAAGCCACTCCCCGTTGCCGTCGTTCGGCGTGAAGGTGCCGCCGCTGAGTTCGGGGTCCCCTCCGAGAAAGCAGCGTCGGCTCGAGGAGCGGAGGGCGTCGAGCCAGTGATGGGACCCCGAGTCCGGGTGGTCGGCAGCCGAGCGGAAGACTCCGCCGTGGTAGTCGCCGCAATTCTCCGAATACCGCATGCCTCCCGACGGCACCTCGGCCGTGACCCACCGCTCGGCGTTGGAGGTGCTGCCGAAGCCGCGGTAGACGCGAATGAACCCCTCGTTCTCGTCGTTGATGTCGCCGTCGCCGTTGACGTCGATGGCGACGAACTCGATGCGGAACGTGCTTCGGCCGTAGCCTCCCCCCGTTCCTCCGGAGAAGGCCATCTGCCCGGCGGTCGCCTGATGCTTCAGCTTCGTGAGCTCGGCGGTCTCGGGCATCGCGATCGGCGAGACGTTCTCTTCGTACCCCTTGCGGAAGGTCCCGTATCCCGCGCCCTCCACCTGCTTCGCCGTGCGGACCTCGCCGTGGAAGGTGGCGCCGGAGGAGTAGATCTTGAGGTGGTCGTTGGTGTGGACCGGACCGAAAATCTGGTCGCCGCCCCCGAAGTAGATGTTCGACGGCTCGAAGTCGGTGAAGTAGGCGTAGCGGGCGAAGCTCTCCTGATACACCTGGGCGCGCCGGATCGCGGTCGCTCCCGAGGGGTCCTCGACCACCGAGACGATGCTCCCGAAGACGCCGTACTGTCCCGAGGTGGCCCCCGTGGGGCCGGCGTAGACCGACCGGGTCACGCCCGGAATCTGCTGCCCCTCGCCGTCGTATACCGCCTGCCCGGAGACGATCGTGACGTATCCGCTGTCGGGGTAGAGCGAGCGGTCGGCGTTGAGCGCGGCGCGCCCTACCTCGAGTCCCTCCTCGGCGAGGTCCTCGAGCATCGACGCCCGCTCGAGATAGCGGTTGGCGAGAAGGTGGTTCGAGCCCATCATCACGGCGCTCGTGGCGAGTGCCGCGGCCACCAGCATGACGAGCATGATCGTCATGAGGGCGAATCCGCGGGGATCGGTTGGCCGATTCATCATGTGCTCCATTCTGGACACGGGGTTCAGTCCTGGATTCCTCATGGCGAGCCGACGGGGATCGCGACGTTGCCGCTCGTGACCCGCGGCGAGAGCGAGGGCGTGCAATCCTGGGCTGCCAGGGCGTAGCGCACCGTCGTCCCGGGGAGGACGGAGGTGTCGAGGTAGGTGTACTGGACTTCGCCGGCGGGAATGCTCAGGAAGGGATCGCCCCAATCCGCACCATTGACGCTGCGCCAGAGCACGTAGCGGATCACGTCGCCCTCGCCCGAGACCTCATCGGTCGCTGCCGGCCAGTTGAGGCGCACGGCGGGCACGCCGTCCGGCTGCGGCTCGAAGGCGACCGCGAGCGACGCCCCGAGGATCGGCTCGTCTCCGCAGGTGAGGAGCACGCCGAATCCCGTGTTGGGCAGATCCACGAGCCGGCTCAGGGTGGCGGCAGGCTCGCTCTCCGCCCCGGCGTCGCGCAGGTTGTAGGCGGCGACGTTGACGCGCACCGTCTTGATCGAGTCGATCACCGCGAAACGCCCCGTGTCGGCGACGCTCGCGTGAATCCTGACGCTGTGGCGCAGCGGGAGGAGGGAGTCCGGGACGGGGACCATGTGCGCAGCCCCGGTATTGTCGTACGTCCGGCGGGTGTACTCGAAGAAGGGACGGTCGCCGTCGCGGGTGAGGGAGCGGGCCACGAGTTCCGCCGGCCCGTTGTTGACGCGCCGGTAGAGGCGGTAGTCATCGGGGCGGTCGGTGGTGGAGTCGGGGGCGAACCAGAAGACGATCAGTTCGGCGGGGCTGTTGATGCCGCTCTGCGTGTAGGTCGTGTCGGGCCAGCTCCACCCCGCGTTGGGGATCGAGACCCCCGAGGTCGGAGCCGAGACGAGCCCGTTGGGGGCGCTCGGGTCGACGAAGACGGCAGAGACGTCGCCCGACAGGTTGCTGGTGTAGTCGGCGGTGAAGGCAAAGACGTCTTCGTCGGCGTAGACGATCGGCGGTTGCCCCGCCGGGACGTTGGTGCCGGCCGTCTTCAGGTCGGTCTCGAGCGTCGCGATGACATAGCGCAGGTTACGCAGGGCGCCCAGCCGGTCCGATCCCTCGGTGAAGGCGGTGTTCTGCGAGGTCATGAACGAGAGGGCCGCCGCCACCACCACCCCGAAGACGATCATGACGACGAGCAGCTCGACCAGGGTCATGCCGCGTCGGAGGGGCCTCCGGGGGGCCGTCATGGCGCGGCCACGGTGAAGCGACGCGAGAGGGGCTCGGACAGGTGTCCGCCGCTCACGACCACGGTGATGACCTTGTAGTCCAGCGTGCCCCCGCCCGAGACCTTCTGGTTCACCCGCGTGACCGTCGTGCTGCGCGTGTAGCCGTCGAGACCCGGGAGGTCACTCTCGCTGCCGGCGTAGAGGTCTTCCAGTTGCGTGTAACGGGGGTCGACCTTCACCAGCGAGATGCGGTCCTGCACCGCCTGGGTGGCGAGGGCCCGGATCTCGGCCTCGGCCGAGTGGCGTCCCAGCACCCCGGCCGAGGCAGCCATCCCCAGGACGGCCACGGCCAGGATCACGAGGGCGACGGTCACCTCGACGAGGGTGAAGCCGCGATCGGTACGGGGCGGGGGCCCCGGGGGGACGGCGTGCGTCAGCATCCGATTTCCCATTCCGAGGTTCGGTAGGTGAGGCAGGTGACCTGCCCGGTGGCTCGCTCGCGCTCCCGTTGCGGCGGAAGGTGAGGGCCGGCAGCCCTTCCTGTTCACGGGTGAAGCTGATGACGGCGTCGCCCTGGGGCAGCGCGTCGGCTCCTCCGCGGCCGAAGACCACCCCCTCACCCAGCGGGATGAAGCGGGTCTCCTCGCCTCCGTTGACCAACCCGTCGTTGTTCTCGTCGTGGTGCAGCCGGATGCGCGACTCGTCTTCGTCGAAGGTGAGGACGATGTCGTACTGGCGGAGGACTGCGAGCCGCTGCGCGGTGTTGATCATGAGCGCGACGTTCTGGACCTCGCTGTTCAGGCGGAAGCGCGAGACGTCGATCGCGGGCAGCGCGATGCCCAGGAGAATGATCATGAGCGTCATGACCGTGAGCATCTCCACGAGCGTGAAGCCACCGCTCCTCCGGACGAGGGCGGGGCGTCTCCGCGGTGTGGGGTCGTGGATGAGGCGCATGAAGGACTCCGAAGGCGTGGGCGTTCGACCTCGAGGCAAGCAACCATCGTGCCGCGGGCGCGCGGCCCGGGCGATGTGGCACAAGTGCTGGTGCAGCAATGATTTGCAGGCAGCAGCAGGGGGGATGGATCGGGACGGGACGGGCCCGCGGAACGCCTTCGTTCCCCCCCGGCGGCAAAGGTTGCCGGAGGTCGATGTGTGGTCTGCCGCCCCCGTGGCCCGTACCTTCGGGCCATGACCCCGCCCTTCGATCGGCCTCCGGCCGCGGCCCTTCCCGTCCCCCGCCTCACCCGTCGGCTGTGGTTCCGCGCCTCGCATGCCTACGGCCGGGGCGAGTGGGACGCGGAGCGCAACCGTGACGTTTTCGGCGCTCAGACCGATCGTCACGAGCACCGCTGGACGATCGACGTGACCGTCACCGGCGACCTCGACCCGGTCACGGGGTGGGTGGTCGATCTCGGGCGTCTCGACGAGATCCTCGAGGAGCTCCGGAACCGCCTCGAGGGACGAGACCTCGCCGAAGCCGTTCCCGAGCACTTCGGGGAGGGCGGGCACCAGCCCTCGACCGAAGAAGTGGCGCGGTGGGTGTGGGGGGTGGTGGTGGCGGCCCTCTCGCCACCGACCCGCCTCGTGCGTGTGCGGGTCGCCGAATCGGAGTCCCTCTGGGCCGAATGCGTCGCGCCGGAGGGCCGCCCGTGAGCCGCGAGAGGCGGGGGGGGCGGGCGGAGCGCAGGCCGGACGCCGGCGGGCGACCGAAGCCGGTCCGGGTGGGGGCGGCCCCCGCCGAAGCTCCCCCCGAGGTGGCCAACCCGACGCGCCGCTGGGTCGACCCCGACGGGCAGCCCCACCTCTTCGAGGTGGTCGGACGGGCCCGCACCAGCGCCGCTGCCGGGAGCGTCGACCTGCTTCTCCTGCGGGTGCGGGCGCTCGGCGACCCCGCCCCCGAGCTCGAATGCCTCGTGCCGGGCCGCTCGCTGGACGCCTTCAGCGACGACGAACTCCTGGAGCACTTCCGACGGGCCCGCCCCGTCGTCCCGGAGTCGGAGCGGCCCCGGGGCTTCTTCGAGGGCACCAACCGCGACCGCCGCCGGTCTTCCTGAGCCGCTGCTCTCCGGCCCCCGGGGATGGGACGGCCGCTGCCTAGGCCCCTCCCTGTGGGCGTCCCGGGTCCCGGCCCGGGAGGGTGTGTCATTCAGACACCCGGTCCGTGTCATTCGGACATCACGGCGGACCCCGTCCCCCCTCGTTTGTCGCAGAGCTCTGCGGTGATTCGTCTCTGGTATACCTCCTGCAACAGTTGAGGCCCGGAGCCTCCCCCCGCGCCCTCCGGCGATGGGAGGCAGGCCCGATCCAGAGTGAACGACACGCCCGCCCTGCCGGCGGGAGAGGGATATCATGATGACGACGAACGTGCGGGGACGAACGAACGACGATGCCGGCCGGGGAGCGGTTCCCGGAATCGTGATCCATCGGGGACGCAACGGCACCGAGCCGGTCCACCCCCGGATCTCGGCCTTCATCTGGGGAGGAAAGGTGCACCCCACCCCGGCCCTCCCGTATGGACGCCACGGGCAGGACGCGGCCTGAGGGCCCCCGAGCCGACAGAGACAGCGTGACGCGGCCCGCTCCGGACCATCCGGGGCGGGCCGTTCTGCATCGAGCCCCCGTGCCGGATTCCATTTAACGAATCGCTCCGTCAGGCATCCCATCAACGAGTCCCGGCAGCAGGTGGGTCGGGGCCGTGTGACGACCCTCTGCCGGGAGGCGATGATGACGAGGATTCGAGCGTTCGTGACTGCAGGGCTCCTGATGGCGATGGCGGCTCCCCTCTCTGCCCAGGCCCGAGGCGCCGCGCGCGCCGGAATGGGCCCGGGCCATGGCGGGATGATGCCCGCTCCCACCCTGGCCCGTCAGGTAGAGGCGGCGCTGCAGCGCCAGGAAGAGCTCGCCCTGGACGCGGACCGGGTGGCCGGTCTGGAGGAGATCCGCTCGGAGCTCGACCGGATGGCCGCCGAGCGCCGCGCAGCCCGCGAGGCGCTCCGCCAGGAGGTGAGGGAGCGGCCGGAGTCGGTAGAGGAGCGTCGCGAATGGCGGCGGGAGCAGATCGACCGCCAGCGGGCCGAGCGTGCGCGTGCCGACACGGCGATCGCCGCGCTGCAGTCCCGCTTCGAGACCCTCGTCTCACCGCTCGAGCGCCGCGAGCTGCAGCGCACGTACCGGATGGAGCGGATGGAGCGGCTCGCCCGCCCCGCGATGCGCGGAGCGCGGCTGGGCCCGGTCATGGGTGTCCGGCCGTGGATGCCGCGGATGGAGCGCGACAGTCGGCAGCCGTGGGTGCGGCTTCCCCAGCGGAGTGACCGTTGGCGACGGTAGGGGCGATGGCCGCGGACCTCCCGGCCGCCGGACGGGGTGACAGGAGGGAGGGGGCGACCCCTGCCCTCAACACCTCACCGGCTTCACGTGTCACCATGACGGCGCATCACGAGCGGAATGATGAGGCGCTGGTTCGCCGGGTACGTGCCGGCGATGACGATGCGTACGGGGTTCTGGTGGGGCGGTACATGAAGGCGGCCTACGCCGTCGCCCTCTCGGTAACGGGGCGACACGAAGATGCCGAGGACGCCGTACAGGAGTCCTTCATGGTTGCCCTGCAACGCCTCGAGGAGTGCCGCAACCCGGAGCGGTTCGCGGGATGGCTGCTGACGATTGTCCGCAACCGCTCGCGCAATCTCGTGCGGAGGGAGTCCCTGCGCGCGGTGGAACCGATCCCTCCGGGTGCAGCTGGTGGGGGACCCGCGCCGGACACGGTGACCGAGCGGGCGGAGTTGAGGGAACGCCTGATGGAGGCCCTCGAGACCTTGCCCCCGGTTCAACGGGAGATCGTGCTCCTGCACGATCTGGAGGGGTGGAAACACCGTGAGATTGCGGACCGACTCGACCTGCCGTCGGGAACGGTTCGATCCCACCTGCACTTCGCGCGGAAGGCGCTGCGCGGCGTGCTGCGTGGACCACTGAACCAGGGTGAACATCGATGATCAACCACCACGATCGCAGCGGTGGGCAGCAGCGTGCGGGAGATCCCGAGCGGGATCGTGCCCTGGAGGCGCTCCTGTCCCACCTCGATCCGGCCCGCACGCGGCCCGACTACTGGCCGTCGTTGCGGCGGTCGCTGGTCGGGGCAGCGCGGTTCGAGCTTGCCCGTCGTCGGCGGCTGTCGAATCCGACGGTGACCGGTATGGTGGCGTCGTGGGCGCGGGCAGTGGTGCCCTCGGCGATCGTGGCGGCCGCCGCCGCCGTGGTGACCCTCATCGTGACGCCGCCCCCCCACGCCGGCCCCATCGTCGAGTTGGGCGTCGAGGAACTCCTCCTCGGCGGGCTCGGCAGCGACGCGGTGCCGGCCAGTGTCGATGAGCCGTCGGTGAGCATCACTCTCGCGGCGGCCGAGATCTTCTGACCATGAACGCCGTGCGCCGGGCGCGCCTGGTCACCGTGGCCGTCCTCGCGATCGTCTTCGGATCGGGAATCGTTGTCGGATTCGCGCTCGACCGTCGGTGGACGCCGGCGCCCGGGTCGGTCGAGGGCGAGCGCCTCGAGTCCGGCGCGACCGCCGCAGCCGACGACGACAATGAGCGTCCGCGCCGCTACCTCTTCGATCGGGTCGACCCGACACCGGAGCAGCGGATGCGAATCGACTCCATCGTGGCCGCGTATCAGAGTGACCTGAGGGCGTTCCATCGGGAGTCCCGGCGCTTCTACGACGAGGGCACACGAGCGCTCGTCGTCGAAACCCGCGAGGCGATCATGGGCGTACTGACACCAGAACAGGCGGCCCGCTACGACTCGCTGACGACCGCACGGGACCGTCGCAACGACAACGACCGCAACGACGGGGAAGCGGATGGTGGAGGGGAGCGCAAGTGACTGTTGAATCCATCCGGCGTACGGCGCCGGTGAACCAGGGCAAGGGGGCCGAGGTGGCCGAGATCATTCGTACCGAAGGCATCGAGAAGCTCTACCATCTCGGCGCCGAGACCGTCCGGGCCGTGCGCGGGATCGACCTTCTGATCGAGAAAGGCGAGTTCGTGGCGGTGATGGGGCCTTCGGGTTCCGGCAAGAGCACCTTCATGAATGTGCTGGGGTGTCTCGATACGCCGACCGGAGGGCGGTACTGGCTGAATGGCCAGCTGGTGAGCGAGCTCAGTGAAGACGACCTCGCACGCGTCCGGAACCGCGAGATCGGCTTCGTCTTCCAGACCTTCAACCTCCTGCCCCGGATCAGCTGCCTCCACAACGTGGAGCTGCCCCTCATCTACGCAGGGGTCCCGACGGCGGAGCGGCGGGCCCGCGCCCGCGAGAAGCTCGAACTCGTCGGGCTCGCCGACCGGATGGACCACAAGCCGCCCGAGATCTCGGGGGGACAGCGGCAGCGCGTGGCCATCGCGCGGGCG
>CAYORZ010000022.1:10187-12387 GCA_964406485.1 uncultured Gemmatimonadaceae bacterium
CGGGCGCTGGTCAACGAGCCGGCGCTCCTGCTGGCCGACGAGCCCACCGGAAACCTCGACTCGGTCACGTCGGTCGAGGTGATGAACATCTTCACGAAACTGAATGACGAGGGGCAGACCATCGTCCTGGTCACCCACGAACCCGATATCGCCGAATACGCCTCGCGGCAGGTACATCTGCGCGACGGCCTGATCGAGCGCGATTTCCTGAACGAACCCACCGGAGTAGCATGATGATCAAGCGTTTCAGCGTGCTGGCCCTCGCCCTGGCCGGTGCTGCGTGCAGCACCGGTGAGTCTGCGCCGGCCGCTGCCTTCCAGACCGCCACCGCGATCCGCGGAGACCTCCGGATCACCGCCGAGGCGACCGGGACGATCGAGCCAATCCGCACGGTCGAGGTCAAGTCGAAGGCCGGAGGCGAGATTCTCGAGATGTTCGTCGACGTCGGCGACGAGGTCGAGCCGGGAACGCTGATGGCGCGGGTAGACCCTCGCGACGTGCAGAACCGCTACGATCAGGCTGCGGCCGACCTGGAGGTGGCGCAGGCGAGCTTCTCCAACGCCCAGGCGCAGTTCCAGCGCAATCAGCAGTTGCTCGAGGCCGGGGTGATCACGCCGCAGGAGTTCGAGTCCTCCAACCTCCAGTTCGCCAACGCCCAGGCGTCGCTGACGCGGGCCCAGACGAACTTCGATCTCGCCGAGCTCCAGTTGAGCGACGTGACGATCCGTGCGCCGCTGGCCGGGACGGTGCTGACCCGCAACGTCGAAGAAGGCTCGGTGATCCAGTCCGCCTCGGGCAACGTCTCGGGGGGAACGGCCCTCTTCACCATGGCCGAGCTCGGCTTCATGCGGGTGCGGACCCTCGTCGACGAGACCGATCTGGGCATCCTGAAGCCCGGAATGATCGCGTCGGTCACCGTCGAGGCCTACCCGAACCAGGTCTTCCGGGGCGAGGTCGAGAAGATCGAGCCTCAGGCCGTCGTGCAGTCCAACGTGACGATGTTTCCGGTGATCATCACGCTCGACAACTCCTCGGGACTCCTGAAGTCGGGGATGAACGCGGAGGTCGAGATCCTGGTCGATGAGGCGCATGACATCATCCTGATCCCCAACAACACGATCGTCTCCATGGAAGACGCCCGGGCCGCCGCGTCGGCACTCGGGCTCGACCCGGAGACCATCGACATGAACGCCCTGCGCAGCAGCGCGCGGCCCTCCAACGGTGCCGCCCCCGCAGCGGCCCCGAACATGGAGTCGCTCCGGGAGCGGATCGAGAGTGGCGAGATCTCGCAGGACTCCGTCCGGGCCCTGATGGCATCGATGCGCCAGAATGCGGGCGGTGCGAGACGACAGGCCACCGATCCGGCGGCGCCGCGTCCGGCCGTCGTCTTCGTGCTCGACTCGCTGGGCGTGCCCCAGCCGCGCGGGGTCATGATCGCGCTCAACGACTGGGACCACACCCAGGTCGTGTCGGGACTCGACGAAGGTGCCGAGATCGCTGTGCTCGGCGCGGCGCAGCTGCAGGCCGCACAGTCCCGCCAGCTCGAGCAAATGCGCGGCCGGATGGGTGGTGGCGGACCCTTCCCCGGCGGCCGTTGACGACAAGGGAGACACAGCGATGAAGCTCGCACTGGAGATCGTGGTGGTCGCGTTGAGCGCGATCCGGGCCAACGCCCTCCGCTCGGTCCTGACCATGCTCGGGATCGTCATCGGAGTGTCGGCCGTCATCACGATGGTGGCGCTGGGCGAAGGGGCGCAGCGGTCGGTCGAAGAGCAGATCCAGCGGATGGGGACGAACGTTCTCACCATCCGGCCCGGCCAGCAGACCTTCGGGGGTGTGCGCCGCGAGGGCACGCAGCGGCTGACCGTCGATGACGCGATCGCCCTGCGAACGGCCGGGGTGGGGCTCTTCCAGGTCGCCCCCGAGGTCAGTTCCCGCTCGCAGATCATCTATTCGCGGTGGAACACGAACAACAGCGTGGTGGGCACCTGGCCGGAGTACTTCAGCATCTACGCCCACACCCTCAGCCACGGTCGGGTCTTCAACGAGGCCGAGGTCGAGGGCCGGCGGCGGGTGGCGGTCCTGGGCTACTCCGTTCCGGAGCAGCTCAACACCCCGCCGGAGCTCCTGATCGGCCTGGCCGCGAGCTTCGTCGCGGCGGGCAAAGATCACGTCGCAGGCGCTGCGGAATTCCCGCCAG
>CAYORZ010000023.1:0-11371 GCA_964406485.1 uncultured Gemmatimonadaceae bacterium
GAGCGCCTCGCCGACTTCCAGGCCGCGCTGGACGACCCCGACGTCGATGCCATCTGGGCCCTCCGCGGCGGCTACGGGACCGTCCGCATCGTCGACGACGTCGTCTTCGACCGGATGCGCGACGACCCGATCCCCTTCCTGGGCTTCAGCGACAACACCGCGATCCATGCGCGCCTCACCGCCCTCGGCGTCGTGTCGTTCCACGGCCCCCACCCGATGACCGACGGTCCCTCGGCAGACGACGACTGGTTTCGAAGGGTGACGGGCGTCGACCGACCCCCGGGCGCGCTTCCCGCCCCCTCGCCACCCCGCCCGCTGACGCCCGGCGTGGCCGAAGGGCGGCTGGTGGGAGGCAATCTGGCTCTCGTCGCCTCACTCGCCGGCACGTGCGACGCCGTCGCCGCCCACGGCCGCATCCTCGTCCTGGAAGACGTCGGCGAGCCCGCCTACCGCGTGGACCGGATGCTCCGTCAGCTCGAGCGCTCCGGGACCACTGCGGGGCTTCGGGGACTCGCCCTCGGCACCTTTACCGGGGTCCCCGGCGAGCGACCGCCTGACGGACGGCGCACCCCGGAAGAAGAGGCGGTCGACGAAGTGCTGCGCAGCCATGCGGAGCGGTGGCAGGTGCCGGCGATCGTGGGACTCCCGATCGGCCACGGCCCCGACAACGTCGTGATCCCCCTCGGGACGCGGGCCCGGCTCGACGCCGACCGCGGCCGTCTCGAGCTGCTCGAGCCGGCGGTGCGCTGAGCCCCGCTCGCTTCACCCGCCTCCGGGGTGGGGAACGACGCGCACGATGCTCCCCCCGTCATCGGCGATGTGGAGGGGGAGCCGGAGGATGTCGTCGACCAGTTCGATCCGCTCCGGCGCGGCGGCGTCGTCTTCGCGGTGGGCGGCGTGCGGGAAGGGGACGACGTAGGGGTCGGCCCCACTCGGGTCGACGAGGTAGCCGAGGTCGGCGAGCGAGGCGACGCTGATCGCACTCAGCGGGTTGAAGACTCCGATGTCGAGGTAGGGCGTCATCAGTTCGCGGTCCAGGACCGACTCCCGCCAGTGCCCGTTGATCGACCCCGTGCGCCCCGTGTTCTGCACCGGCACCCGATTGCCCGAACGGACCGCCCCCCCGAGCGCATTGAAGGCATCGATCGCCTCCCACCCCGCGAAGAAGGTGTCGAACAGGAGGGGATCGGTCACCCCGGCGACGGCCGGCTCGTGGAGGAGTCCCATGTATTCCCAGAGGGTGCCGATCCCGAGCACATGTCCCATCTCGTGCACGATGACCTCGCCGAGATGCCCCTGCGCCGCCATCCGGTCGACGTCGGCGCTGTCGAGGATCATGATCCCGATCGTGGGAAGGAGGTTGGAGTTGCGCACGAAGCACGGCCCGGCCGCCCCGAGCACCCCTCCCTCGCCGTCGATCGGCTCGATGACCACGTGGATCACGACGTCGTCGATGACCCCGCGCAACTGCGGCAGCACCCGCCCGGCAAGGCACGCGGTGGCGGCGTCCGGGTTCGGGGCGGCCGAGGGAAGGTCGCCGACGATCAGCGACCCCCACCGCGCGGCCGCACCCGCAAAGGCGGCCTGCACCGTCGGCGAAGGCGGCGTCGCGAAGCAGAGGTGGATGTCGAAGCCGGGCGCAGGCGAGGGAAGCAGGCATTCGGCAGGGGCGGGGGGCGGGTCGGTCGGCGCCGGCGCCACGCGGAGCGTGAAGATCGCCGTGTCGCTGTCGCCCGCGCTCGTCACCCGGACCCGGAAGTCGGCCCGCCCCGCGTGCGTCGGTACGCCGTGGATCACTCCTTCGTCGGAGAGCGCGAGCCCGGGCGGCAGGACGCCCCCGTCCACTTCGAAGTGGTACTGGCCGTCGCCCCCGCGGGCGGTCAGGGCGCGGGAGTAGGTCGTCGCCACCCGCGCGTCGGGGAGCACCTCGTGCTCCAGCCGGGTCGGCGGGTGGCGAGCCTCGAGCGTGAGGGTCGTCGTGTCGCTCTGGCCATCGCCGCTTTCCGCCCGGACGGTGAAATGCGCCGTCGTGGCCAGCGTCGGAACCCCCCCGATGCGACCGTCCGACGAGAGGGCGAGTCCCTCCGGGAGTGCACCGGAATCCAGGGACCACACGGTGCCCCCGGCGCCCCCCGATGCGGTGAGCACCCGCTGGTAGCTGGTGCCGATCTCGGCCGGGGGAAGGCTGTCGGTCGTGATCCGGAGCGGGGTGTGGACGGCCAGCGTGTACGCACGTTCCGCTGCCTGTCCCATGCCGTTCCAGACGCGGAGGGTGAAGTGCGAGATCCCGGTGCGGGTGGGAACACCCTCCAGGGCTCCCGACAGGGAGTCGAGGGCAAGACCCGTCGGGAGCGCGCCCGAGACGATGCCGAAGGTGGGGCGCCCGTCGCCCCCGTCGATCCCGAAGGTGATGGCGTAGGGGACGCCGGCCACGCCCCCCGGAAGCTCGGCGGTCGCCACCGCCAGCGCCGGGACGACCGTGAGCGGAAGAGACCGGGTGCCGGTGAGGCCGGCACTGGTCACCTGGACGGTGAAGCGGGCGTCACCCCCCGCGGTGGGCGTTCCCGAGAGCGATCCGGTCTGCGGATCCAGGACGAGTCCCGCCGGGAGCGTGCCTCCGACCACCGCCCAGAGGTACTCCCCGTCGCCTTCCACCGCCTCGAGGCGGAGGTGGTACGGGATCCCCACGGCTCCCGTCGGGACGCTGTCGGTCGTCACCTGCGGCGCCCTGGGGGGCTCGACCCCGGCGCCCCCGTCCCCTCCGCACGACGCAAGACCGAGAAAGGCGACGAGTGCGGAGGCGACGACGACGAGGCGCCGGAATCGGTGGGGCATGCAGGACGGCCATCGAGAGCGGAGGACAGGTACCCACTACCAGTCTCGGCACTCGGGCAGGGCAGGAGAAGCCCCGCGTCGGGCCGCTACTGCATCAGCTCGGCACCCCCACCCCCGCCGCCGCCCCCGCCACTTCCTCGGGGCCGAGCGCGACGCACCGGCTCGGTCGTGCCCCGGTCGCCGCTACCGCTGGTCGCGGTCCCCCCCCGGGAGCGGGTCGCCGGTGCGCCCACGGTGGGCGCCGACTCGCCCCGGGTGTAGCCCCGTCCCCGCACGGCGCGGGCGTTGGGGTGTTCGGGCGCCACACCGGGGGGCACCACGATCACACGGGGGTTGTAGTAGCCGTACCAGGCCGGGGCGTAGCCGTAGGGGCCGTAGCTGTAGCGGGAGTAGCGGTACCCGATGCCGCACCCCCCGTACGGGTTGTAGAGGAGGGGGTCGACCCACCCGTACCCCAGGGCGCACCCCGGGGCGTGGCCGTAGGGGCGCGACGCGACGCCCCTGGCAGAGACGGCTTCGGCCGAGACCCCGCGATCGTCGACCGCGATGGCGAAGCGCTCCGGATAGGAGACGGCGATCATCAGGTCGATCACTTCCGCGGGCACGCCACGGTCGGCAAGCCGCACCAGGACATCGCCGTCCAGCGGGAAGGGATCGCCCGTCTCGGCGACCCACGCCTCGAGGGCGCCGGGGCCGAGGTGGTCGGTCGCCTCCACCACGTCGTCGATGTCGAGGGGCGCCGATGCCACGCGGCGGGCCGTCTCGAGCGCCATGCTGGGCACCGGCAGGTCGGCGATCCCTGCTTCCTGCCCCACCGTCGCGGGCGCCGCCACGAAGCGCTGCACCCACGCCACCGGTTCGTCGACGTCGAGGTCGACGGAGCGCACGTCGAGCAGCTGCCCGGCGCGGGGGAGGGAAAGCACGCCCGACTCCCGCCGCTCGTTGCCCCCTTCGCAGCGGTACGTCGACGAGAGGAAGACGCGGTTCCCGTCGTCGGAGAAGACCGCGTGGTGCACCCCTTCACACCCCTCCTGCTCCGAGCGGATCCCCTCGGCGCGCGTCGTCCAGGTGTCGCGCGAGACGACGGTACCCTCGGCAATGCGCGAGATCTCGACCCCGTCGACCGTCGGCCGCACGCACAGCGAGGGCCCCTCCTCCGCCTCCGGCGCCCAGCAGCCGAGGAACGGGTACCACCCCTCGCGGTCGGACTGGCCCTGGAGGCCGGTCGCGAGGAGCACGGTGACGGCGAGGCCGAGGCCCGCTCCGATCCATCCATTCCATTTCGTCATCGTCTGCTCCTCCATCAGAAACGAACCGCCAGGCCGACGCTGACCTGGAAGCCCGAGAGATCAATCGGGTCGAAATCCTGCCACTCGACCCCCATGTCGTGCTCCGCCCACTCGTACCGGCCCTGCAGATCGAGGACGATCCGGGGCGAGAGGCTGGTCTCGAGTCCCGCGATCAGATGGCCGGTCATCGCCGTGCCATCCGAGGTGTACCGGTGGTCGAAGATCGCGAGGTCGACGAAATCCACGAATTCGCCCTCCTGGACGAACTCGTACCACATCACGCCCCCGCCCGCCCCCACGTAGGGTGCGAAGCGGTGCGGGACCCAGGCGAAGCGCGAGACCGACCGACCACGATCGCCGAGAAAGTACCGCATCGTCGCGGTGAACGGTCGACGGGTGAACTTCGTTTCCTGCCGGATCGGCAGGCCGTCGTCACCCTCCCACTCGCGGTACTCCGAGATCGCCTTGCTCGTCGTGGTACTGAAGGCCAGGGCGACATCGAGGCGCTCGGTCACCCGGAAGGCGACTTCGGCACCGAAGAGTCCACCCGCGAAATCATTGCGGTCGAGGGTGAAGAAGGTACGCGAGTCCTCGAAGATCTGGCTCTGCGCCGCGGCCCCGGCGTACCCTGCCCGGATCCCGAGCTGAACACGGGGGGTGCGGAAGAGAAAGCCGTCGCCGCTGTCCTGGGCGCGCACCTCGACCGGCACGAACGCGACCAGGGTCGCAAGCGCGAATACGGCGAGTACGTGCCGCTTCATGGTCCCGCTTCCTCCCTCCCGTGGGGTGGTGCAACTGGTGGTGCTGCCCTCGAATGGTGCAACCATCATGCCGCAGGATTGCCGCAGGATTCCGCCCCATTTCGGCAGCTCCGTCCCCGAGCGGTGACACCCTCGGGGGCGGTGTCCACTCCCTGATACACCACTCTGCCCCGCTCGTTGCGGCGGGCGTCGCGCCGGGGACCCGCAGGAACGTCCCCCGGAGACACGTTGCCCGCACCCGGGGGCGCGACCAGACTTTCCGGCATGGATCTCTCTGTTCCCGCAGCCGCGCTCTCCGAGCTCGCCGCCGCCTACTTCCAGAGCTTCGTCACCGTCGGGCTCGCCCTCGTCTGCCTGGCGCTGCGGCGGCGGTACCGGAAGCCGTACTTCAGGGCGTGGGCGGCAGCCTGGGGCCTCTACTCCCTCCGGATGGGCGCGATCATCGCCTTCATGCATACGGGGGCGAGCGTCTGGCTCTTCTGGCATCAGGTGCTCACCGGGTGGACGGCGCTCGCGGTGCTCTGGGCGGCGCTCGTCTTCTGGCGGCGGGTCGTGTGGCGCCCGGCGTTCCTCGTCGTGGCCGTCTTTCCCCTGGTGTGGTCGTTCCTGGCCATCTACCAGCTGCATACCTTCCTCCTGGCCGCCGTCCCCGCAGTCCTCTTCCTGAGCCTCGCAACGGCCGCCACGGCCTGGGCCTTCCATCGCTACCACCGCGAGACGGGGTCGGGCACGGCCCGCTGGCTCTCGTTCGCGCTCGTGCTGTGGGCGCTGCACCACCTCGACTACCCCTTCCTGCGCGCCCGCGGCGTCTGGAATCCCTGGGGCTACTACCTCGACATCGCCTTCCTCCTCGTGCTCGGAGTGGGGATCCTCTTCCTGGTCCTCGAGGACCTCGATGAAGGGCTGCGGGCCCTCTCGTCGATCTCGGCGGAACTCCAGCCGCGCACGGCGGCCGACAACCTCCCCGATGCCCTGATGGAGCGCGCGCTCACGCTGCGGGCCGTGCGGGGGAGCGCCCTCTTTCTCGATCCCGCGGCTCCCCCCGAAGGACTCCCGGCCGAGGAGGAGTCGCGGCCCGGGAGCTTTCCCGCGATCTCGGCCAAGGGCGACTGCGAGGGGTGGGCCGACGCCCCCCCGCCCCGCGCGGTGGAGGCCGTGCTGACCCGGGTGGTCGACACCGGAACGCCCGAAGTGATTCACGCCGACCTCGGCATGCACCCCGGCCGGGAGGGGCCGCACTACCTCGCCGCCCTCCCCGTCTTCCAGGAAGGAAAGGTGGCCGGTGCCCTCGTGGTGATCGGTGACGCGCGCGACCCCTTCGCCGCGCTCGATACCCCCTTTCTCGTCACCCTCGGACGCCAGGTGGGGGCGGCGCTGGAGCACGCGGCCCTTACACGCAGCCTCGCCGCGCGGACCCGCGAACTCGAGGGACTCCAGGACCGGATGGTCCGCCGTCACGAAGAGGAGCGTGAGCGGATCTCGAGAGAACTCCACGACGAGACGGCCCAGATCCTGGCGGCCGTCAACCTGCGTCTGGGACTTCTCGCCGAGCAGGGGCCGCCCGAAGTCGCCGACGGCCTCGACGAGGTGCGCACCCTGGTCGGCGGGACGATCCGCTCCATCCGGGGCGTCGCGCGCAACCTCCGACCCGTGGCCCTCGACGACCTCGGGCTGGTGGCCGCCCTGCGTGCCCTCGCCCGAGACCTCGCCGGCACCGACGAGCTGATCCACGTCGACTTCGACGTCGCCCCGGGGCTGCCCACCCCCCGGCCCGCGATCGAGCTCGCCCTCTACCGCACCGTGCAGGAAGCCCTCGCCAACGCGATCCGGCATGGCGGCGCGCGCCGGGCCCGCATCACCCTCGCCCACGACCGGGTGGGGACCGAGCTGACGGTGACCGATGACGGACGCGGCGTTCCCGAGGACTTTCGCATCGAGACGCGGGGGGGACACGGCCTCGCCGGAATCCGGGAACGGGTGACGGCCCTCGGGGGTCGAGTGCAGGTCGGACGCGCCGAGGGGGGAGGGACCCGCCTCGCCGTGCGCCTCCCCTGGACTCCCCCCGAAGAGGTGGTCTCGTGAACGAACCCTCACTCCCCCGCGCCGATGCACCGGCCGTGCGGATCGTGGTCGCCGACGATCACGCCGTGGTGCGGGCGGGGATCCGGCAGGTGCTCGAACGGGGTGAAGGGATGCAGGTCGTCGCCGAGGCGGCCGACGGCGTCGAGGCGCTGGCGGCGGTGCGCGAGCACGCGCCCGACATCATCGTCCTCGACATCTCGATGCCCCGGCGCACCGGCCTCGAGGTGACCCGCGACCTGCGCGCCGACGGTCGCGAGGTCGGGATCGTGATCCTCAGCATGTTCGACGATCCGGAGTACGTGCTGCAGGCGGTCCGGTCGGGCGCGGATGGCTACCTGCTCAAGGACGCCGAGCCGAGCGAGCTGCGCGAGGCGGTGCGCGCGGTACACGACGGCCGCGGGCACCTGAGCGACCGGGTCACGCACCAGCTCTCGGTGGCGCTGCGTTCGGAGCTGGAGCGGGAACGCCGGCGCTCCCGGCTGGAGCAGCTCACCCCCCGCGAACGGGAAGTGCTGCTCCGGGTCGCCCGGGGACGGACGGCGCGCGAGATCGCCGAGGAATTCGGGATCAGCCACCGCACCGTAGAGACCCACCGGGAACGGGTGATGGCGAAGCTGCGGATCCACACGATCGCGGGCCTGACCCGCTTCGTGGTCGAGGCCGGGCTCGAAGAGGAATGAGCCCTCAGCCGCCGGCCTGCCAGACGCGGTAGGGTCCCTCGTCGGCCACCACCCGGACTGTGCCGAGGCCGGCCGCTGCCGCCAGCTCGGGCACCCCCAGCCGGCGCTGCACCACGCAGCGCATCACTCCCCCGCGAGCCAGCGCCCCGGCGACGCCATCCAGGAATTCGGCGACCAGAGCCGTGGTCTCGCTCTTGCCCCGGTGGTAGGGCGGGTTGGCCACCACCGCGTCCCACGTCCGGCCCTCCAGCGGCGGCCACCCGGCGCCCACCACGACTTCGGCCTCGGGGACGTTGCGCCGGAGCGCTGCAGCGGCGAGGGCGTCGGGTTCGAGGGCGGTGACCCGAGCGGCCGGCTCGCGGGCGAGCACGCCCGCCGCGAGCACCCCGGTCCCGGCCCCGTAGTCGAGCACGCGCGCCCCGGGGCGGAGCGGGGGGAGGTGGCGAAGGAGGAGGGCGCTCCCTTCGTCGAGCCGCCCGTGCGCAAAGACCCCGGGGACCGAGATCCACCGGCGGGTGAGGGGCGGACCGCCCTCGGCCCCCGGGATCTCGAGTTCGAACGCCTCGAACCACTCCTCCAGCGTCGTGCGCGGGGGGGGACGGTCCGGGGCGAGTCCCGCGGCGATCAGCCGGGCGTGTCCGCCGGTCGCCAGGGTGAAGGCATTCGTGAAGAACGGCCCCAGACGACTCGCCACCGAGCGTGCCCCCTCATCGTTCGCCCCGTAGATCCAGAGCACTCCCTCGGGGGCGAGTGCCCCGGCGGCGAGGTGCACGAGCATCTCCAGCTCCTGCCGCGCCCGCGGCAGCCGCAGGGCGACGAGTTCGTGGTCGCCGTCGGGGGGTGGGAGGCGGAGGTCCGGGTCGCGGCGGGACCACCGGGTGACGGCGGTCCCCCGCCGTTCGAGGGCGTGGGCGACGTCCGGAAGGGGGTCCTCGAGGACGAGCGCGCGCCCGAGGGGCGGGAGCCGCTCGAGTGCAGCCACGACGAGAGCGGCCGCCGCCTCGTCGCGCGAACGCCGGCCCCCGCTCATGCCAGGTCGATACCCGCCTGGCGCAGCACCTTCCGCGCCTCGTCGGCGACCGAGGGTGCCACCAGCACCCGGGCCGAGTTGTTGAGGGTGAGGTGGCCGCCGTGGTCATCGACGATCACGGAGTGGGGAAGACCGGCGTCCTTCAGGTAGCCGGCCGCGAGCTCCGCCTCATGCCGCCAGGTAAAGGTCGCGACGGTCACGGGTGCGTCACTGGACATGGCGTTCCTCGCTGATTCAGGGGCGCCGGGGCGCCCGTCGGGTGCGGCATCGGATGGCGCGAGGAGCTACCGCTCCAGGGGACCGATCGTTCCGCTCGTGGGGTAGCTCGTCCGAGCCCCGGACGCTCGCTGTCCCGCGTCGCCCGCTCTTTCGTCCCTCGTCTGTCGTCATCAGGAGCCAGCAATGATCCGTCGTTCGCTCGTCGCTGCCGTCGGCGTGTTGTCCACCGCCACCATTCTCGGGGCCGCCACGCCCCAGCCCGGGGTCGTCTTCGAGGTCACCACCGTCGAGGGGAGCGGCGCGGAGTCCCGCACCGAGGTCAACACCATCCAGATCCAGGGCTCGAACCTGGCGATGGCGATGGTGGGTAACGGCAGCGAGGGGAGAGTCATCTACCTCGGCGATCGCAACGAACTCATCATCGAGGACCACACCGACGGCAGCTACACCCGCATCGACCAGAATGCGCTGGATGAGCTGGCGCGTCAGGTCAACGCCGCGATGGCGCAGCTCGAGGAGATGCTCGCGGGACTTCCCGAGGCGCAGCGCGAGATGATGCGCGAGATGCAGGCCCAGTCCGGGATGACGATCCCGGGGATGGGTGACGCCGAGAAGCCCACCATCGAGGTGCGGTCGTCCGGACGGAGCGACACCCGGGCGGGGTATCCGGTGCGCGAATGGGAACTGGTGCAGGATGGCCGGGTGGAGCAGCGGATGTGGGTGACGCCGTGGAGCGAGATCGACGCGGGCGCCGAGGTACGGGACGCCTTCACGGGGATGGCCACCTTCTTCGACGCCTTTCTCGAGGCGATGCCGTCGGTGCCCGGTGCCACGGCGCTCGAGAACCCCTTCGCCAGCCTCGACGTGATGGGCGGTATGCCCGTCGTGACCGAGGACCTCGCCGCCGACGGTTCGGTGGAGAGCACCTCCGAGGTGACCGGCGTGGAGCGGCGCTCCATCGACCCCGCCACCTTCCAGCCCACCCCCGGCCTCACCGAGCGTCCGCTGCCGTCGATGGGCGGGTGAGGGAGGAGAGGGGGCCTCAGTCCCCGGGATCCGGGACGATGCGACCGTAGCGGTCCTCCAGGCGGACGATGTCGTCTTCGCCGAAGTAGGTGCCCGTCTGCACCTCGATGATCTCGAGCAGCTCGCTGCCGCGGTTCTCGAGGCGGTGCACCGCGCCGAGAGGGATCGCCACCGACTCCCCGACGCCGACCTCGAGCACCTCGTCGTCACGGGTCACGGTCGCCGTGCCGCGCACGACCACCCACTGCTCGGCGCGGTGGTGGTGGTACTGGAGCGAGAGCAGTCCTCCGGGAACGACCGCGATGCGCTTGACCTGAAACGACGGGGTGAGGTCGAGCACCGTGTAGTGCCCCCAGGGCCGATGCACGGTGGTGTGGCGGTCGGTCTCGGGGCGGTCATCGCGCTGGAGCTGCTCGACCACCCGCTTGAGCTCGTCGGAGCGGTCGTGGCTGCTGACCAGCACCGCATCGGGCGTCTCGACGACGATGAGGTCGTCGACGCCGACGCAGGCCACCAGGCGGCCCGATGAGCGGACGTAGGTGTGGGTCGATGCCTCGATCACCACATCGCCTTCGGTCACGTTGCCCGCATCGCCCGCGCCCGCGGTGTGGGAATCGCCACCGGCCGCCAGGCGGTGGAGCGCGTCCCACGATCCCGCATCGTCCCACCCGGCGTCGAGGGGGACGACCGCTCCGCGGTCCGTGTGCTCCATCACCGCGTAGTCGATCGATTCCCCCCGCACCGCCGAAAAGGCCTCCGCCTCGAGGCGGAGGGCGTCGGAGCCGGCGACCGGGGTCGTGGCGCGCCAGGCCCGTTCGACGTGCGCTGCCATCTCGGGCCGGTGGATGCGGAGTTCCTCGAGCAGACGCGACGCCCGCATGAGAAAGATCCCCGCGTTCCAGAGGTAGTCGCCCGCGGCAAGGTAGCGCGCAGCGGTGTCGGCGTCGGGCTTCTCGACGAATTCCGCAATCCGGCGGACCCCTTCGACCTCGTCCAGCGGAGTTCCCATGCGGATGTACCCGTACCCGGTCTCGGGGCGGGAGGGCACCACCCCGAAGGTCACCAGGAAGCCGTCTTCGGCAGCCGGACGTCCGACGTCGATCGCCCGGCGAAACGCCACCGGATCCCGCACGACGTGGTCGGCGGGGAGGATGAGGAGGAGGGCGTCGCCATGGTCACGGGTGGCCTCCAGGGCCGCCGCCGCGATGGCGGGCGCCGTGTTGCGCCCCACCGGCTCCAGGAGCACGCGCAGGTGGTCGGCACCGACCCCGACCTCATCGGCCTGGCGCTCGACCAGAAAGCGGTGCCGCTCGTTGGTGACCGCGATCCACCGTTCGGGGGCGAGAGGGGCGATCCGCTCGACCGTCTCCTGCAGGAGCGAGCGCTCACCGGCCAGGGCGACAAACTGCTTGGGGAAGTCGGCGCGCGAGGCGGGCCAGAGGCGGGTAC
>CAYORZ010000023.1:11381-12346 GCA_964406485.1 uncultured Gemmatimonadaceae bacterium
GACGGGGGTCAGGCTCGGGACTGGCATCAATGGGGAAGGGTCGAGGGGGTCCTGGGGTGGGCTCCGGACCGGCCACCGCCCGCCTGGACGGGCGCTCGCGCGCTGCACCAGGCGCGGCAGGTGATCACCGTATGGTGCAGGTCACATGATCGCCCGGCTACCCGGGCCACCACAACTGGGGCTGCGCTCGGTCCCCATGCAGTTTCGGCCGTGGCGGCTAAACCTTTTGGACCACCACTCCTCGCATCAGCCCTCGCCACCGCGGATCCCCGACGCAGCCGGTCGCCGGAGACCGGACGCCCAGTCCACCGTGGAGCGCGCGGCACCGGTCAGCGCATGCACCACGATATCAGCGATGCGCTCGCCGGCCTGACCATCACCGTAGGGATTCCGCGTACTCCGGATTCCGTCGCCGGCCCGGGCTCCGGCGAGGACGGCACGCCCGCGCTCGACGATGCGGGACCGGTCGGTGCCTACGAGCTCGGCGGCGCCCGCCTCGATGCCCTCCGGCCGCTCCGTCACCTCGCGGAGCACGAGGACCGGAGTCCCGAACGAAGGCGCTTCTTCCTGGATGCCACCCGAATCGGTGAGCACCAGGTCAGCCCACCGGACCACCGCCATCAGGTCGAAATAGTCGACGGGCTCGAGCAGGTCGATCCGGGGGTGGTCCCCCAGAAGTTCGTGGGCCGGTCCGTGCACGTTGGGGTTGGGATGGACCGGATAGACCACCCGCAGATCCGGCTCGGCCTCCACAAGGTCGCGGATCCCGCTCAACGCGTCGCGGATGGGTTGCCCGAAGGACTCCCGGCGGTGCAGCGTCACCAGGGCGAGTTGCCCCTGACCTCCCCGGCGACGGGCGATGGCTTCGGCCAGCACGGAGTCCACGACCGCGCGCTCGTCGTCGAGCGAGAGGAGGGCGTCGACCACCGTGTTTCCGGTCACGAAGACCTGCTCGGCAGGCACGT
>CAYORZ010000024.1:0-9444 GCA_964406485.1 uncultured Gemmatimonadaceae bacterium
GCAGCAGTCCCGCACCGCTTTCCTCGCAGCTTTGCACCACCTCGCGGGCGAGCGCACGGGCCCGTCGTTCCTCGCCCAGGCGGCGGAAGGTATCGTGCAGCTCGTCTTCACTGCGGGTATTGAGAAACCCGGCCGCCGTCTCCCCCTCGGGGGTCATGCGCATGTCGAGGGGGGCCCCTTCGCGGAAGGTGAAGCCCCGCGCGTCGACGTCGATCTGATGCGAACTCACCCCGAGGTCGAGAAGCGCCCCGTCGAGCCCGCGGTCGCGCACCTCCAGATCGTCGCCCACCCCGTCGAAGCGGAGGGGCAGAAAGCGCACCCGGGGCGCGAAGGACTCCAGGGCCCGCCCCGCGGCGGCCAGCGCCTCCGGATCCCGGTCCACGGCCAGGAGGCGACAATCCCCGCACCGCTCCAGGATCAGCCGCGCATGCCCCCCTCCGCCCACGGTTCCGTCGAGGTAGAGTCCCCCGGGTCGCGGGTCGAGCAGCTCGACGGCCCGGGGGCCGAGGACGGGGACGTGGTGGAACGCCGCCGCCCCCGTCATCCGAAGATCCGGTGGGCGACCTTCGCGAGGTCGGGGGCGGTCGCGCTCCGCACCGTCGCGTCGTAGGTGGCCGGGTCCCACAATTCGATCCGGTCGATGTTGCCCTGGAGCAGGACCGTGCCCTCGAGCATCGCCGCCTCCTGGAGCCACGACGGCACCAGGATCCTTCCCTGCTTGTCGGGGCTCACCTCGACCGCCGTCGCCACGATCTCGCGCACGTGGTGCCACGCGCCGGGCTCCGACTTCCGGAACTCGATCAGCCGCGCCTGCACCTCGGTCCACAACTCCGGCGGGAAGAGGGTCAGGTACGGCCGCTCCCACTGGAGAAGAACGAAGCGGTCGCCCTCGGCCGCACGGCGAAACGCCGACGGGAGGGAAACCCGCCCCTTCTCGTCCATCTGGTGCTCGTAGCGGCCCAGAAACCCGTTCACGAGGGGATAAAGTGGGATGAAAGGGTAGGAAGTGGGGAATGATGGCAAGATAGAGGCGCACCCGGTGGGGCGCAAGGATTCATTTCCACGAAAAGCGCCTGGCGAGCTGCCGGACGCCCGTGGGTAGAAAACCCGCATTCTGCTGCGACAAATCCCCACCCATCACACGGACTGTCGCCCCCACATCCGAAGGAAAACCGAAGGCAGCGTTGCCGGGTGCGTCGAGGAGGGTGGGACGGGGTGGGGAATCGGAGCCGACTCCCCGAATGCGAGACGGCGCCGCGGGGGGTGAACCCCGCGACGCCGTCTGCTTGTCGGCGATCCCGAGTGGGACCGCGGCGAAGTCCTCCGGTCAGCGACCCCGGCGGATGATCGCGTTCTGGATCTCGATGTACTGCTCGATCGCCCCGATGATCTGCTCGGTGTTCACCCCCACCGTCGGTGCGTAGCTCGCTCCGGACCGCACCAGCGGCAGCGACCGCTCGAAGAGGGGGAGCGCCGTCTGGGCGCTGGCCAGGGTGTTGGGCTCCTGCACCGCCACGCCCTTCAGGTAGAGCCCGTAGCCGTGCCAGAAATCCATCTTTGCCTGGTTCTCCGGGGTGAGATCGAAGGAGCGGGCCATCTCCATGCCCGCGATCCCGTAGTCGAGGTCACGGTTCGGGTTCTGACCCTCCAGCCCCTTGGTGTACGCGTCTGCAAAGAGCAGCTCTGCCATCCGGTTCGGATCGGCTCCCCGCTCGACCGCCTGCCGCATGAGCGGAAGGGCGTCATCGCGCCGTCCGGCGGCGATGAAGAGGTTGGCCTGACGGGCGAAGAGGTCCGGATACTCCGGGTCGACCGCGGCGATGCGCTAGAGCGCTGCCGAAGCCTCGTCGATCCGATCCATGCGCTGGAGCGCCGTCGAGTAGACGGAGAGCAGGGCCGGGTCGTCGCCGTAGACCGCCAGCGCCTCTTCCGCGAACTGCACGGCGTTCTGCGCCTCGCCGATCTGGACGTAGGCCGAGACGACGTTGCGGACCGCCCCCACCTCCATCGAATCACCCCGGGCCTCGAAGGCCCCGGAGAGGGCGTCGATCGCCCGTCGGTAGAGGGCCTCCGCCTCGGCCGGCAGATCACTGCCCGGCTGATGCCCCTCGGGCGTCGCCTGGCGCGCCGCCTCCATGGCGTAGCTGCCGAGGTCGCCCATGATATCGGCCGCGCCCTCGCCATCGAGCCCCTCCTCGAGGAGCAGCATGGCTCCCTCGGCGTCGCCCGCCTGGTACATCTCGTAGGCGATACGACGACGCACCGCGTCGGCGTCGGGGTTTACCTCGAGGTAGCGGCTGTAGTACTCCCGTCCCTTCGTCGGCTGATCCAGCTGGGTCGCGAGGTAGCCGGCCAGGTTGAGGGCGTCGGCCGAGAACGGATCCCGCTCGAGCAGTTCCTCCACCGCCGCCAGGGCGTCCTCGTTGCGGTCCAGCTGCCGCAGCGTCTGCGCGATCTGGTAGCGCACGTCGAGGTCGTCGGGGTTCAACGCGAGGACGTCGGAGCAGGTGCTCAGCGACGACTCCCAGTTCTCCTGCTGCGCGTAGTCGAAGCAGAAGGAGCGCAGGCGGAGCGTCTGCACGAGCTCGTCGAAGCTCTCGGTGATCCGCTGGGCAGCCTCCTCGCGATCGTTGCGATGGACGGTGAATCCGTCGAACGGAAAGCGGACCGACGAGTTGGGGTCGACGAATTCGACGTCGTAGACCACCCGGTTGTCGCCCTCGACCCGGTACGAGGCGCAGAAGACGACCCCGGCGTCGAGCTGGGGCGCCAGCTGGATCGTGGTGATGCAGTTCAGGTCCCGCATGCGCAGGTCGTACTCACGGAGCTGACGTTCGATGTCGCCCCGCTCGATCGGCTGGTGGGTCGCCAGCTCGTTGATGCTGTTGCGCAGGTGCTTCGCAACATCCTCACCCCAGCCGCGGTCCTCCCCGTCGGTCGCGAAGAGATCGGGCACGAGAACTCGCACCCGCCCCATGTGATCCTGGGCGGAGGCGGCCTCGGCGAGCAGGACCGGAGCCACGATGAAGGCGGCGAGCGCCATCCCTGCGAGTTTGAGCCGTCCAAACATTCTTCAGTCTCCCTGGGCACGAAGCCCGATGGTGTGCATGTGCCCGGTGGGGGGCTGTCCAGCTCTTCGGATGGGGATACCGAAGACCTGCTCCGAATTGTTCCGGGGTTCCAAGCCGGCTGCCGGCGCCCCCCGTCTGACCACGGCCGTGCTCCGTTCCGAGGTTGAACCTCGGGTCCCCCGGACCACGCCGCTCACGAAATTTCCGCGGCCCCACACTATGGCGCCCCGACGGAGCGGTCAACCACGCTCCTCGGGGCGCGGGGCGGGGCAGTCGGAGTGACGCCCCACATACGCCCGCCCCTCCGGTGGGTTACGCCGGCGGGAGAGCGCGCGTCGTTTCTCTCACTATCAAACACCACCGACCCCCTCCGAGTTCGCGGGGACGGGGGCCGGGGTGGCGCGCCCGGGGGCGTCAGCCGGGGGTCCCCCCGTCGTCGGCGTCCCCCGGAAGGGCCGCGGCCGCCCCCCCTTCGGTGTCGTCGGTCGTGGCGTCGTCCGGAGCGGCGTCGTCCGGAGCGGCGTCGACCGGGCGTCCCCCGGGACCGAAGGGGCCGTCGAAGGCCTCGATGGCCCGGCGCGTCTCGTCGTCGATGGCCACGCTGCTCGCGGAATCGTAGTCGTACATGACCTGGGTGGTCGTGCCGGAGACGAGTCGTTCGCCCTGGGCCGAGCGCACCTCGTACGCCATCTCGAAGTGGCGGCGCCCGAGGCGCGAGACCCGCACCGCCACCTCGAGGCGCTGCGGCCAGAAGATGCGCGCGTGGTAGCGCAGCTGCGCCTCGGCGAGAATGTAGTCGACGCCGCCGAGTCCCCCCTTCCCTGCCACCGCGTCCCAGTACGCCGCCCGTGCTTCCTCGAAGTAGACGAGGGCGTGCGAGTGGTGCGCATGCCCGCCGATGTCGATGTCCTTGAAGCGGACGTCGACGGGGTGGACGAAGCGAAAGCGGTCGGCGGCCATGGTCACGGGGGGTGCGCAGTGCGGAGGGGATCCCGGGGAGAAGCGTCTGCTCACACCACCCCGCCGGGAGGGTTCCACGGGGGCGCGGCTCCGGGGGGCGCGGCTCGGGGTGCATCGCTCCGGGGGGGACGACAACGGGCCCGCCGCGCGCTAGACTCCGGAGGCCCCCTTTACCGAACCCCGGACATCGATGGCACCTCGACCCGACCTCGTGATCGTCGGCGGCGGACTGATCGGACTGGCCGCGGCCCGAGCCCTCGCCCGCCGGGGGGCTGCGGTGACGGTCCTCGACCGCGACCCCGAGCCCCGCGGCGCCAGCTGGGCGGCGGGCGGCATGCTCGCGCCCCTCGGTGAGGCGCCCGACCCCGGCCCCTTCCTCACCTTCGGGCTCGAAGCGCTGGTGCGCTGGCCGGGGTGGGCGGCCGAGATCGAACGCGAAGGGGGACTCCCGGTGGGCCTCACCCGGCGGGGCGAACTCATGGTGGCCGGTGGCGGCGACGCGACCGACGCCCTCCGCGCGCGCTTCGACTGGCAGGCGGCCGCCGGGCACCGGGTCGAATGGCTGGACGGCACGGCCCCGCGCGCGGTCGAGCCCGCCCTCGCAGACGGGTGGACGGCCGGCCTCCACCTTCCGGGGCACGCGCACGTCGACCCCCGCCGCCTGCTGAAGGCGGTCGCGGCCGCCGCCCGGGCCGCGGGGGTCGACGTCCGTTCGGGCGTCGGGGTGCGGGGGGTGGCGCGGACGGGCCACACGCTCCGCGGGGTGCAGCTGGACGACGGCACGGTGATTCCCGCCCCCCGGGTCGTCGTCGCCGCCGGTGCCTGGAGTGGGGGGCTCGCCGGTCTGCCCCGGCCTCTTCCCGTCGCTCCCGTGCGGGGGCAGATGCTCGAGGTGGCGCTCGAGCGCCCGCTGCTCGGGGGACTCCTGGTCGGCGGAGGGGTCTACCTGATCCCCCGCGACCACGACCATCGCCCCTCGATCGTCGTCGGATCGACGATGGAGCGCGTCGGCTTCGACACGTCGACCGACCCCGCCACGATCGCCCTCCTGCGCCGCCGCGCCGAAGCCCTCCTGCCCGCGCTCCGGGGACTCCCGGAGCGGGCGCGGTGGGCGGGTCTCCGCCCCGGCACCCCCGACGACCTCCCGGTGATCGGTGCCGACCCCGAGCTGCCGGGGCTGATCGTCGCCACCGGCCATCACCGCAACGGCGTGCTCCTCGCCCCCGTCACTGCCGACGCTGTCGCCGACCTCGTCGCGGGCCGCCCCCTCGCGGAGGCGTGGGCCGCTGCCTTCGACCCCGCCCGCTTCGACGCCGGACCGCCCGCCGTCTCCGCCTGAGGCCCCCTGCCCCGCGCCGCCGCCTCAGCGGGCGACGACGCGGATCCGCCCCGAACCGGTGTCGAGGGTGACGCGGCCGCGGCCGTCGCCGACCGTGCCGACGAACGAGGTCCGGTCGGCCCGCTCGACGCGGGCGTCAAGGTCGACCTCGACGCCGCCCGACCCGCTGTCTGCCTCGATCTCGGCCCCGATCCCGCCCGGCACACGCAGCGTGATCGCCCCCGACCCCGTATCGATCTCGACCCGGTCGATCTGCGCGAGGAGTTCCGCCTCGACCGAGCCGGAGCCGGTATCGACCAGGACCTCGGCCGCGGCGACCCCCGCCAGGCGCACCGACCCCGAACCGGTATCCACCTCGACGACCTCTGCCTCGACATCGGACGCCGTCACCTGCCCCGACCCGGTGTCGATGTGGAGGGCCGGTCCACGCACCCGCTCCACCGTCACCGATCCCGAGCCGGTGTCGACCTCGAGCGCTCCCTCCACACCCGCGGCCCGGACCGCCCCCGAACCCGTGTCGAGCATGACGTCTCCGCGCACGTCGGTGACCTCCACGCCGCCATTCCGGACCGAGAGGCCGAGATCGCCGTCCACCCCACGCGCCGCTACCCGTCCGGCCCCGACGAAGAGGTCGATCGCCCCCCCGCGGGGCACCTCGATCCGCAGATCCGCGTGCGCCTCCAGGCCGCTTCCCGAGTTGCGAAGCCGCACCCGTCCCTCGCGGCGCAGCGCCGCGCCGATCCAGTCACGCCACCCGGCATCGCCCCAGGTGCCGTCGCTGCCCAGGGTCATCTGGATGGTGTAGTTGCCGCCCTGCGGCCGCGGATAGACGACCGTAGTCGCAGGGTAGTGCACCACCAGCGTCGCCCGCCCGTCGCGCTCGACCACCTCGACCTCGAGGCGCTCCCCGTCGGCACCGCCCCGGGTCACGAAGACCACCACCTCGTCGCCCTCGCCCTGCACGACCTCGGCCTCGCCGGCGAGGTTGTAGATAGCCACGCCCGCCGCGCCCATGGCGTGCCGCTCCTGCCCCTCGAGCCCCAGCGCTCCCGCCATCAGCATCACCGCCAGCAGTCCTCCTCGCGCTCCCGTCATCGCCCGTCTCCTTGCCGATCGTGGAATCCTCGAGCGGCGTCGTGCACCCATTTCCACGGCCCCCCCGGGGGGGGTGGCGCTTGCGCCAACCGCCTCGCTGTTGCAGCGTCCGCACGCTCCTCCCTGACGACGAACCCCAAGAGAGCGAGGTTTCAATGGAACTCCTCCCGATCAATCTGACCGAGCTCGTCGCGATCGTCCTGGGAATGTCGATCGTGCTGATCCCGATCGCCGGACTCACGGCCCGATTCGCCCTGAAGCCGCTGGTCGACTCGCTCTCGCAGGTCAACGCCTCCCGCGGCGTGGAGGAGGCGGTCACCCTCGGCGAGCGGCGCATCGCGCTTCTCGAACAGCAGGTCGAGATGATGGAAACCGCCGTCCGCGACCTCGAGGCCGCCCGCGACTTCCACCGGGCGCTGGAAGGGGGCGATCCGCCGCCATGACGCTCACCGAAGAGATCATCGCCCACCGGGGCTACAGCGCCGTCGCGCCCGAAAACACCCTGGCCGCCATCGAGAAGGCGCTGGAGGCGGGAGCCGACGCGGTGGAGTGGGACGTCCATGTGGCGTCGTGCGGGACTCCGGTCCTGATCCACGACGCCTCGCTCGGCCGCACCACCAACGGCTTCGGCCCCGTGCGTCGGCGCTCGTTCGGCCAGCTCAGGGCGCTCGACGCCGGCAGCTGGTTCGCCCCGGAGTTCGCCGGCGAGCGCATCCCCTCGCTGCAGGAAGCCTTCGAACACGTCAAGGGACGGGTGGGCCGCGTCTACTGCGAGGTGAAAGGCTACCGCGAACTCGAGGACCTCGACCGGATGGCGGCGATCGCGCGCGACGCCGATATCGCCTACGACACCGTCTTCATCTCGATGGACTGGGGGATCCTCGACCGGATCGCGGGGCAGGACGACACCGTGGCCATCGGCTACATCGTCGACGAGCGCGCCCGGTGGGACGACGCCCTCCGCCGCGCGACCCCCCTCGACCGGGCGATCCTCGACGTCGACTACCGGATCCTGCTCGCCGAGCCGGGGCTGGTGGCGCAGGCCACCGAACGCGGTGTCGAGGTGGCGGTGTGGACGGTCGACTCCACCGCCGAGGCCGAGCGGCTCCGGCAGGCGGGGGTGACGCGCTTCACGACCAACCAGGTCGAACGCCTCCTGGTCTGGCGCGAGGCCGTCCGCGAGTCGCCGGTCAGCGGGCCCGGGGAAGGGTAACCGAAAAGACCGAGCCCACCCCGGGCGTGCTGGTCACGGCGGTCGTTCCGCCGTGCGCCTCGACGATTCCCTTCACGATCGCGAGGCCGAGCCCAGCGCCCGAGCGGTCGGCGCGGTCGTGGCGCCAGAAGCGGTCGAAGATGTGCTCGAGCTCATCCGGGGCGATCCCCTCACCCGAGTCCTCGACGCGGATCGTCACCCCGTCGCCATCGGTCTCGTGGGCCGAGAGGACGACCTCGCCCCCGCGGGCCGTATGGCGAACCGCGTTGCCCAGGAGGTTGTCGAGCACCTGGAGCATGCGGTCGTGGTCGGCGCAGATCGGGGGAAGATCGGAGGGGGACTCCACCCGCACCTCCACCCCGTGTTCGGCCGCCCGGGGGGCGATCAGGGCGACAGCCTCGTGAAGGAGGGGGGCCACCGGGCAGCGCGCGGGGCGCACCGAGAGTCCTCCGGCGTCGATGCGTGCGACGTCGAGTAGGTCCTCGATCAGGCGATTGCTCCGTTCGGCAGCTTTCTGGATGGTGTGCAGCTGGCGACGGGTGCGTTCCTCGTCGAGGGGGACCTCCAGGAGGAGCTCGGCGGCCGCCGAGATCGATCCCAGCGGATTGCGGAGGTCGTGGCTCACCACCGCCATCGTCTCTTCGCGGGCCTGCACGGCTTCGCGCAGCGCCTGCTCCGCCTCGCGAATGCGGGTCATGTCGGTCAGGGTGAGGACCGCGCCCCGGATCAACCGGCCGTCGCGCAGCGGGCGCATGGCCCACCGCACCGGCACCGGGCGCCCGCGCCGGTGCCAGATCGTGGCGTCGAGCACGTCGACCGGCGCCTCGCCCTGCAACGCCTGCCGCAGCGGACACTCCTCGGCGGTATGGGCCTCGTCGGGGGGCGCCGCCCCGTGGAGGAGGGCGTGCACTTCCCGGCCGCGCGCCTCCTCTTCGGTGTACCCCAGGAGGCGCGCGCCCGGGGTGTTGAGCGTCAGGACGGCCCCGTCGAGGTCCACCCCGATCACCCCGTCTCCGGTGGCGTCGAGGATCGCGTCGACTTCCCACCGCACCCGCACCGCGTCGCGGCGGCGCAGCTGGGCCTCGCGGATCGTGCTTCGCAACCGGCGCCCGACCAGCCCCACGGCGACCGTGGCCAGGAGCGCGAGCACCAGCAGTCCGATCGTGAGATGGACCTGGAAGTCGCGGGCTCGGGCGGCGGCGAGGCGCCCCGCCTCCATCTGTCCCCGCATCCGGTCGCGGAAGGTGCTCGACGCGAGCATCATCTGCTCGTAGCGGTCGAGGTCCTGGTCGGCGTTCAGGAGAAAGGTGCGCCGGGCCTCGTCGCTGTCGAGGGCCATGCGGTGCCCCTGACGCCACTCCATCGCGGCGTTGAAGAGGGGGAGCACCTGCTGGCGGGCGTCGATCGGGAGGTGGTCGAGGAGGGCCGCGAGCTGCGCCCGGATGGAGTCCTCCTCGAGCATCAGCGCCTGGTAGCGCGTGCGCGAGTAGCTGTCGCCCGTGAGCAGGTACTCGCGAAAGCGGATCATCTGGCGGGTATGCACCAGGGCGAGCTCGGCGGCGTAGCGCTGCGCCGGTTCGAGAACCTCACTGATGCGGGTCTCCTCCTGGGCGATCTTCTGGCTGGTATAGATGGGGACTCCCGCCAGCGCCAGGATCGCGACGATGATGAAGGCCAGTGCCCAGGGCCGGGCCTCGGGCTCCGGGAGGGGGGCCACGGGTGAGGTCGAGCCGAAGGTGGTCTCCATGCTCCACGATAGGCCCGCC
>CAYORZ010000024.1:9454-12343 GCA_964406485.1 uncultured Gemmatimonadaceae bacterium
CGCGGGACTCGACCAGCTCCGCCAGGTGGCGCGCGCCGACGACGGGATCGTCGCCCCCGTCGACCACCGCGAGGAACCGGTCGCTGTCGCCCCGCCCCGGGTCGTGCAGCGGCGGCGCGGTGCTCCCCCGCCGCCGCACCTCGATCGCCGGCCAGGGCCCCGCCTTCCACCCTTCGGCGACCACGAGTTCGGCGTCGCGGAGCCACCGCCGGACGATGCCCCCCAGCGAGGATTCTCCCCCTTCTCCCCACCCTCCGAGGAGCGCCATCTCGGCCGGCCCCGCGAGGAGCACCCGGCGCGCGCCCCCCTCGTGGCGGAAGCGCCAGGAGTCGGTCCCTTCGGTGTCGAGGCGAAAGTGGTGGCCGTGCTTGGCGGCGACCACGTCGACGCCGCGTTCGACCAGGGCGGCGAGGAGGTGGGTGGCGATGGTCGTCTTGCCGGAGTCCTTCCACCCCACGACCGAGACGATCGGGGGGAGCACGAGTTCGCGGGCGGCCGGCAGGTCCACGGAGTGGTTGACGTTGTGAAGGAGCTGGGAGGCGGCGAGGCCGACCTCTTCGGCGAGGCGCTCGGCATCGACACCGATGAAGGCGCCGAAGTCGCGCACCCCGTCGCGCACGCTGCGCGCCCCCCGGTCGAGGGCGTCGCGCACGGCCCCGAGGGTGGCCACGCCCCAGACCGCCGCGAGGGGCTGGAGAGGGAGGTCGGGGGCGACGATGGTGCGGGCCGGATCGTCGCTCGCGCGCCACCGCTCGACCAGGCGAAGGAGGGTGGCCGTGTGGATCGCCGGCAGGTCGCACGCCAGCACGACCACCCCGGGAGCGCCCGTGGCGCGGGCGTGGGTGAGCGCGGCCTCGATGCCGGCCAGGGGTCCCTCGCCGGGCCGCAGATCGGGGAGGTCGTCGGACGCCGATCGCCGCAGTTCCCCGCAGAACGGCTGCAAGGTGCGCAGCGCCCGCTCGGCCAGGGTGAACTCGCCGAGGCGGGCCTCGGCCTTCACACCGCCGAAGCGGCGGCTCGCCCCCCCGGCCAGGACGACCCCGAGAAGCCGGGGTGACGTCACGGCCCCGCCTCGCCCGCCGGCTGCCCCTGCCCTTCCGCCTGCTCCTGCCCGTCCGGCTCGCAGACCCGTTGGGCGCCCGCGTACAGGTTGAAGCCGCCCCCCCGGGTGAAGCCCGCGAGGGTGATGTTGAAGCGCCGGGCGAGATCGATGGCGAGAGACGAGGGGGCGCCCACCGCCACGACCGCCGCCGCTCCACCGGCGAGTGCCTTCTGCACCATCTCGAACGACGCGCGCCCACTCACCACGAGCGCATGGTCGCCCAGTGGAAGCGCGCGGCGGAGGAAGGCGGCGCCGATCGCCTTGTCGACGGCGTTGTGGCGTCCCACGTCTTCATGCACACGGTCGATCCGCCCGTCGGGACCCGCGAGGCCCGCCGCGTGGATTCCCCCCGTGCGATCGAAGTCCCCCTGCCCTGCCCGGAGGCGATCCGGGAGCGCAGCGAGCTGGTCGGGGGTGAGGCGGAGGGTGCCGGCGTCGGGGATCGGCGCGCACCCCTCCACCTCGAGCGCCTCGAGCGAGGCCTTGCCGCAGACACCGCACGACGACGAGGTGAAGACGTTGCGGCTCAGGCGGGCGAGGTCGACCGACACCCCGGGAGCAAGGCGGGCCTCGACCACGTTGTATTCCTGGGCCCCCTTCCCGGAACGGCAGTAGGTGAACTCGGTCACGTCGCGCGGATGGGCGATCACGCCCTCGGTGAGAAGGAAGCCCGCGACCAGCTCGAAATCCTCGCCCGGGGTACGCATCGTGATGGCGACCGCCGTGCCTTCCTGCGAGCCGGCCGGCCGCACCCTGACCTCCATCGGCTCCTCGAGAGAGACGGTATCGCGGGCGCGACGCATTTCCCCTGCGCGGTACCGGTGGACCGGCACCCGGGTCGTGCTGCGACGTGGACGCGCCATGGATCCGCCCCCTCCGAGGCGTTGCGGACTCCCCGCGGTCAGAGACCGGGGATGATCAGGACCAGGGCGACGTAGGCCACTCCGCCCAGGAAGGCCGAGAGCACGGCCTTGAACGTCGAGACGTCGAGCGCCTGCCGCACCCCGATGATCACCGCGATCAGCACCCAGACGAAGAGGATCGGCGAAAGCAACCAGAAGATCACGCCGACCAGCGGCACCCGCGTGACCACGATCAGGATCTGGGGCGAGAGGGCGAAGGCGACGGTGCGGAAGACCTCACCGGCCGTGGCCGTCCCTCCGAAGAGGCGGGTGCCGATGAAGTACGTGATCAGGCACCAGAGGCCGACCCCGATGAGCTGGCTCGCGACGGCTCGCACCATGGAGCCGAGGCCTGCGTCGGAGGCCGCGATCGCCTGGGCCGCGGCAACGAGCGCCACCACCCCCACCGCCTGCATCGTGGCCGATGTGTCATGCTCCACCTCTTCGAAGGTGGGTACGTCGAGGGTGGCAGCGCCGATCATGCGGTCAACGAAACTGCGAGCCATGGCGGTTCTCCGGCCGGGGTGGGCACAACCTCCTTGCGGTAGTCTACGGCCCCCGCGGCTGCGCGGCCATGTTGGAGGCGTGGGCAGCGGGGGATTCGGACGCTCGGCCCCTAAAAGCGGTGGTGGAGCACTCGCGCTCGGAAATGACTCGCGGCCTTCTCGTTGCGGCACCTCACACGATGCGGCCCGCCGCCATGCTGTGAAGTCCCTCCTCGCCGAGCGCCTCGCGGTCGAGCGGCTGCACATGGTCAAGTTCCGCCGTGAACTGCACCCCACTCACGCCGGGCGGCAGATCGCGGTCCACGGCAGGCACATCCTCGGCCCGGTCAAGCTGGAGTGACGCCCGCGCCATTTCCTCATCGAACGGCTCGCGGAGCGC
>CAYORZ010000025.1:0-3580 GCA_964406485.1 uncultured Gemmatimonadaceae bacterium
GGGGAGCGGGTCAACACCGGAATCACGGCGATCCTCCCCCACGGAGGGGACCTCTACCGGTCGCGCGTGCCCGCCGCGATCCACGTCGGCAACGGCTTCGGCAAGCTCCTCGGAATCACCCAGGTGCAGGAGCTCGGCGAACTCGAGACCCCGATTCTCCTGACCTGTACACTCTGCGTCTGGAAGGCCGCCGATGCCATGGCGGAATGGGTCCTCGATCGCCCGGGGATGCAGGACGTGCGCTCCCTCAACGTGGTCGTGGGCGAGACCAACGACGGCGGACTGAACGACATCCGGGCCCGGCCCGTCACCGCGGCGCACGTGGTCGAGGCGCTCGAGTCGGCCACGACGGGACCGGTCGCCGAGGGGTCGGTCGGCGCCGGGCGGGGCACGCGGGCCTTCGGCTTCAAGGGAGGGATCGGGACGGCGAGCCGGATCCTTCCACCCGCCCTCGACGGCCACACCGTGGGGGTGCTCGTCCAGTCGAACTTCGGGGGGATCCTCACGATCGACGGCGCCCCCGTCGGAGAGGAACTCGGCCGCTACTCCTTCCAGGGGATGGTCGAGGCCAACCCGCGTCCCGACACCGAGATGGCCCGCTGGCTCGAGCAGGACGACACGGGCCAGGGGTCGATCATGATCGTGGTCGCGACCGACGCCCCCCTCTCCGACCGCAACCTCGGACGACTCGCCTCGCGAGCGATCATGGGCCTCGCCCGCACCGGCTCCTTCGCCGGCAACGGCTCGGGGGACTACGTGATCGCCTTCTCGACCGCGGAGTCTGTCCGGAGAGCTCCGGGGGCGGCCGCCGAGCGTCCCGGGGAAGTCGGAAACGACGCGATGTCGGGCCTCTTCCAGGCGGTGGTCGAGGCGACCGAGGAAGCGATCTACAACTCCCTCTTCCGGGCCGAAGCGGTCACCGGCATGGGGCGAACGGCCGACGCCCTTCCCATCGAGGAGACCGTCGAGATCCTCCGCCGCCACGGAGTGATCGGTCCCCTCACCCCTCCGGCTCGGTGAGCCCGACCCGTTCGGCCAGCCGGAGGGCGTTGCGGGTCGTGGCGAGTCCGGGACGCAGCGTGTAGTCGAAGGCGAGCCCGGCCGCTTCCCCTTCCCCTCCGACCGACTCGCGGAAGTGCACGAGATGAGCGGCCGCGAGGAGTTCGGGGTGTTCGTGGAAGCCGAGGTCGTGCGTGGTGACCGCCCCGATGGCCTTCCGGCGCAGGAGGTGGCGCACGAAGCGGCGCCCCGCCACCCTGCGTTCCTCGGAGTTCGTTCCCTGGAGGATCTCGTCGACCAGGTAGAGGACCGGGGGCTCGGCCGAGTCGGGCGGGGGCGCCGCGTCGAGGATCGCGGCCAGTCGCCGCAGCTCGGCCATGAAGAAGCTCACCCCCGCCTCCAGGGAGTCCTGCACCCGCATGGAGGTGTGAAGCCGACACCGCGTCACCGTCAACCGTTCCGCGCAGACGGGCGCCCCCACCCCCGCCATGACGACGGCGAGTCCGAGGGAGCGGAGGAGGGTGCTCTTTCCCGACATGTTGGAGCCGGTGACGAGGAGGACCGACCCCGGGGGCCCCACCTCGACGTCATTGCGGACCACGACGTCGGGGGGAAGGAGCGGGTGCCCGAGCGCCTCGGCCTCGAGACGGGGGGGGTGGGCTGCCCCCTCCACCACCGTCGGGAATCGCCACGCCGGATGCTCGGCGGCGAGGGTGGCCACGGAGCCCAGCGCTTCGAGGACGCCGAGCGACTCCAGCCACCCCGCGACCCGCCCTCCGTGCGCGGCCCGCCAGCGATCGAGCGCGCGCGCCACATGGAGGTCCCAGAGCACGCCGACGGCGAGGAGGGGGTGGAGTGACGAGAAACGCGCGTCACTCCGGTGCAGGAGCCGGTCGAGCCGGCGGAGCGCCGCCGACGCCGCTTCATCACCCTCGAAGGCGGCCACCAGCCGGCGACGGAGGGGGGCCTCTGCCGGGGCCGCCTCCCAGAGCGCGAGGAGGGCGTGGTAGCGGCGGACGCCGGGGACTCCCGACGAGGCCAGGGCGAAGTGGCCGTGGACCGGATACCCCCACCGGAAGGCGACTCCCGCCGAGAGGGCGAGGGGAAGCAGCCACCACCACCCGGCGACCAGACCGACGAGGTCGCCCACCCCGAGGAGGAGGGTGGCGGAGGGGAGGAGCCAGGCGAGGCGGGCGGCCAGCGGCGGGATGACGGGGGGCGTGAGGGCCCACTCGCGAAAGCGGGCCACGGCCTCCGGGTCGACCGGGTCCAGGAGTCCCCCCTCGACGGCGAGCGCCTCGCGCAAGGCGTCGTCTCCGGCGAGTTCGAGGACGGCCTCCTGCCGCTCGGCGATCACGGCCGCCCCCTCGGTCGGCGAAAGGAGCCAGCCGTCGAGGGTGGCCGCCCCCATCGGGGTCCGGACCCTCCCGAGGAGCGCGCGGAGGGAGGCGCGGCCGTGGAGGTCGAGGTCGAGCGCCCAGGGGTGGCCCGGCCCCCCTCCCTCCGGGGGAGGGGGTGGGGCGGGGAGGGCGTCCCACTCCCGCTCCATGCGGGCGAGCGAATGACGGGCGACCTCTTCGGCCACCGACACCCGCCGTCGCCGCGCCCGCAGCCGACGGTGGCGGGCCACGAGAACGAAGAAGAGCGCCAGGAGGGGGAGGGCGAAGAGCCCCACCCCGTCGGGCACGCTCTCCGACAGCTCGGCCACCACCCAGGGAATGAGCGCAAGGGTGAAGACGACGAAGCGCAGCACGCCCAGGCGGTGCGCGGCGCGGTCGAGGTCGGCGCCTTCCCGCTCGAGTTCGGCCAGCCGGGCACGCCGCCGGAGGTGCGGGTCGGGGTCGCGGGGGTCGGGAGCGTGCAGGCCCCGGGCCCCGGGCGGAGTGCCGTCGCCCTTCACCCCACCCCCCCGGAGGGCGGGCTCCGCAGCGTATCGGCGACCGCCGCCATCACCCGCTCGACTCCGGCTACCGTGTGCTCGCCCATGTGACCGATCCGGATGGTGGAGTCCCCGAGCGGGCCGTACCCCGCCCCGATGCGGAAGCCCCGGCGCTGTACCCCGGCCACGACCTCGGCGGCCGTGCGATCCGGGGGAAGGGTGATGCAGCTCACCGTCGGAGAGCGGCCCCCCGGAGGCGCCAGGAGCCGCACGGCGATCCCGTCGGCGGCGAGGGCGTCGACGGCGCGCGCACAGGCAGCGGCCATCGCCGCGTGGCGGGCGAAGCGGCGCGGGAGGGTCTCCGCGGCGATCCGCTCCAGCTGCCGGTGGGCCGCCGCCAGGAGGGTGAGGGCGGGAGTGGTCGGGGTGTCGCCCCCGTCCGCCCCCCGGGCGAAGCGGACCAGGTCGAGGTAGAAGCCGCGCCCCGGCAGGGTCGCCGCCCGTTCCAGGAGCCGCTCCGAAGCGGCCGCGAACGACACTCCCGGGGGGAGCGCGAGGGCCTTCTGCGCCCCGGTCAGCACCAGGTCGACCCCCCACTCCTCCATCGCGACCTCCGTCCCCCCCGCGCTCGACACCGACTCCACCAGGACGACGACGTCGTCGTGGCCGGCCGCCACCGCAGCGATCTCGCCGACCGGATTC
>CAYORZ010000025.1:3590-6359 GCA_964406485.1 uncultured Gemmatimonadaceae bacterium
TCTCGGAGTGGGTGAGGGTGAGGGCGTCGAAGCGCCCGCTCCGCAGCCGCTCGGCCACGGCCGCCGGATCGACCGTCGCCCCCCACGGCACCTCGAGCACCTCGACCTCGCGCCCGCACCCCCGCGCGATCTCGGCAAAACGCCCACTGAAGGCGCCGTTGACCAGGGCGAGGAGCCGGCGGCGGACGCCTCCCCGGATCGCGGCCTCCATGAAGCCGGTGGCCGACATCGTGCCGACCAGGACCGGCGCGGTGGTGCCCAGCAGCGGCCGCATCCCCCGCTCGACGGCGCGCACCAGCGCCCGTCCCTCCGAAGTCCGGTGACCGAGAGGCGTCGCGACCTGCGCCTCGAGGACGTCGGCGGCGACCTCCGTCGGGCCCGGCAGGAAGAAGACGCCGGGGGTGCTCACCCGATCCGCTCCCGCCACCCCTCCGCCCACCGGGTGTAGTGGACCGGCACGATCCCCCCGCGCCGCAGCACCTCGATCCCCTCGGGGGAGCGGTACGCCTTGCGATAGTAGAGGTGCGAGATCCCCGCCTGCACGAGCAGCTTGGCGCACATCACGCACGGACTCGCCGTCACGAAGGCCACCTTGTCGGGGAGCGTGCCGGGCGCCTTCACCAGGGCGTTCTGTTCGGAGTGGATGCACCCGCACTTCCCCGGCTCCGTCCCGTCGCACCGGTTCGGAAAGCCGCGCGCGTTTCCGTTGTAGCCGATCGCCACCACATTTTCGATGCGGGCGTCGGTGATCACCGTCCCCACCCGGAGACGGGCGCAGGTGCTCCGCTTGGCCAGCTCCTCGGCCATCCGCATGTACACCTCGAAGAGGGGCGGCCGGTCGACCTCGGGCGCTTCTGCCCCGGGGGAAGCCTCGACGAGGTTGATCGGGTGGGTGTTCGCGGCGACACCGTCTCGAGGGAGGAAGCGTGACATGGACCTCAGCCCTGCGCCCGCTTCTTTTCGTCTTTCCGCCGCTGATTCGCGTCGAGAGTCCGCTTCCGGAGACGCACGCCACCGGGCGTCACCTCGATGAGCTCGTCGTCCTGGATGAATTCCAGGGCGAGTTCGAGCGTCATCCTGCGAGGCGGCTCGAGCTTGATGTTCTCGTCGCTGGCGGTCGTCCGCATGTTCGTGAGCTTCTTCTCTTTCGTGACGTTCACGTCGAGGTCGTCCTGCCGGACGTTCTCGCCCACGATCATTCCGCCGTAGACGGGGTCGCCCGGGCTCACGAACATGGTCGCGCGCTCCTGCAGGTTGAAGAGCGCGAAGCCGACCGCCTGGCCGGCGCGGTCGGACACCAGCACGCCCCGGGTCCGCCCGCGCAGCGGCCCGGCCCACGGTCCCCATTCGAGGAAGGTGTGGTGGAGGATCCCCTCGCCGCGCGTGTCGGTCATGAACTCCGAGCGGTAGCCGAAGAGTCCGCGGGCGGGAACCTTGAAACGGAGCCTCGTCGTCGCGGAGTCCCCCATCGGCTTCAATTCGGTCATCTCGGCCTTCCGCGGTCCCAGCTTCTCGATCACCGATCCCACCATCTCCGACGGGACCTCGATGACCGCTTCCTCCCACGGCTCCTGCATCGACCCGTCGTCGGCCCGGCGGGTGATCACCTTCGGGCGCGAGACCTGGAACTCGTACCCCTCGCGCCGCATCTCCTCCATCAGGATCGTGAGGTGCAACTCGCCGCGGCCGTGGACGGTGAAGGTGTCGGGCTGCGCGGTATCGTCGACCCGCAGCGCCACATTCCGCTCGAGTTCCTTCATGAGCCGCTCCCGCACCTGGCGCGTGGTCACGTACTTCCCCGACTGGCCGGCGAACGGCGAGTTGTTGACCGAGAAGTCGACCGTGAGGGTGGGCTCCTCGACGGCGATCCCGTGCAGGCGGTCGAGGTGGTCCGGGTCGGTGACCGTCTTTCCGATCTCGACCCCGTCGAGCCCGGCGAGCGCCACGATGTCGCCCGCCGTCGCGCGCGCGACGTCGATCCGGTCCAGCCCGCGGAAGGTGTAGAGCTTCACCACCTTCGAGAACTCGGCCTCGGAAGCGTCACGGACCGGCCCGGCGTCGCCGAGGGGGAGGAGGGCGACCCGGTCTCCGACCTCGACCACCCCGCGCTCGATCCGGCCCACCGCGATCCTCCCCACGTACGACGAATGATCGAGGGTGGAGATGAGCATCTGGAAGGGGCCCTCCGGGTCGACGGCCGGCGGCGGGAAGTGCGAGAGGATGGTCTCGAAGAGGACCCCGAGATCGCTGGTCTTCACCGCGGGGTCGGTCGAGGCCCACCCGTCGCGCCCCGAGGCGTAGAGGAAGGGGGCGTCGAGCTGCTGCTCGTCGGCCTCGAGGTCGAGGAGGAGTTCGAGAACCTCGTCGTGCACCTCGTGCACCCGTGCGTCGGGCCGGTCGACCTTGTTGATGATCACGAGGGGCAGGAGTCCCAGATCGAGCGCCTTGCGGGTAACGTCGCGCGTCTGCGGCATCGGCCCCTCGGCCGCGTCGACCAGGAGGACGACCCCGTCGACCATCCGGAGGGTGCGCTCCACCTCGCCCCCGAAGTCGGCGTGACCGGGCGTGTCGACGATGTTGATCTTCGCTCCCCCCCAGTTCACGGCGGTGTTCTTCGCCAGGATCGTGATCCCCCGCTCCCGCTCCAGCGGGTTCGAGTCCATGACCCGCTCCTCGACCGTCTGGTGCTCCTGGAAGACGCCCGCCTGGCGGAACATCTGGTCGACGAGGGTGGTCTTGCCGTGATCGACGTGTGCGATGATGGCGATA
>CAYORZ010000025.1:6369-12136 GCA_964406485.1 uncultured Gemmatimonadaceae bacterium
GGACATGGGAACGTTCCGGTGCCGCGGTAAGGGGACCGGCGACCCCTCACCCCGGCGAAGGCGTCTCCGGTACAGCCCTGAAACATAACGGAGGCAGGCCCGGGCTCCGAGAGGTCGGTCGCCGGGGGCCACGGCGCCCGGGATCAGGGAGTCGACACCACTCCCCCCTCGGCGACCGCCCGGACCACCCGCCCGTCGAGGTCATCGGGAACCGGAATGCCGGCCAGGGCGGCCAGGGTCGGAGCGAAGTCGACCGTGGCCACGCGCTCCCCCGACCGCCCCGCCGGCACGCCCGCCCCGTGGAAGATCAGCGGCACGGCCCGGTCGTACAGCCACGGGGTACCGTGCGTCGAGCCGTACGAGCGGTTCTCGAGCATGCCTTCCTGAAAGACCGCCATGACCCCGTGCTCCCGGAACGACCCGGTGAGGCGGTCCGCCGAGTACGAATGGCGGAAGAGGTCGAGAAGGGTGTCGCCGGTCGGAGGCGTCGCGATCTGGTGGAGGGGGAAGGCGCGCACGATCTCGGGCACCGTCTCGAGGGCCGCCGCCACCCGCTCCGCGCGGGCCTCGGGATCGGGGTCGTCCGACGCGTCGGCGGCCTCCTGGGCGACGGCCCGGATCCGGGCGCGGTCCTCGGAGGTGAGGCGACGGTGGTGGGGGTCGGTCGACGTCTCGGGGACGTCGGCCACGCCGTGGTCGGCCGAGAGTCCCAGAACCCACTTCCCCTCGCCGACCACCCGGTCCAGATAGGTGAGGAAGTCGCCGAGGTCCCGGTCGAGGTGGAGGAGGTTGTCGAGCTGCTCGAGGCTGAGCGGGCCGTAGCGATGCCCCACGTAATCCGGCGACGAAAGCCCCACCACCAGGTAATCGACGGTCGTGCCCCGCTGTCCCAGTTCCAGCCGCTCGATCAGTTCCTCGGCGAAGGCGATGACCGCCCGCCCCTGGAAAGGGGTGTCCTGCCGCCACCGGTTGTAACGGAGGCGCACCTCGTCGCCACCGGTCGCCTCGACCGAGGCCCGGTGCGGGAAGGTGGAAAACGCGCCTCCCCCGCGGCTCTCCCACTCCGCCGCGTCGGCGAGCGCGAGGGCTTCTGCCCCGGCGGGGACGGACTTCTCCCAGATGGTGTCGCCGTAGAGGACGGGCATGCGCTCCTCGTTGAACCGCACGACCCACTCCGGCAGCTCGTCGCGGTACCAGCTCGACGTCACGAAGGCGCCCTGCTCGGCGAGGAGCCAGTACACCTCGCCCCGCGCGGTCGCCGACATGGGGATCGACCCCCGGTCCTTTCCCGAGACCGCTGCCACCCGCGCCTCGGGATCGTGCGCGAGCACCCAGTCGGCCAGGCCGGCGCGGGCGATGTTGGCCGGGGAGCGTCCCGGGTAGTCGGGAAAGCCCGGAATCGACACCGACGAGTCTTCCACGGCGTACACCGATCGCCACCGCCCGTCGGGCGTCCGCTCGTACCAGCTGTTGCCGACGATCCCGTGTCGGGTGGGGTAGACGCCTGTCCCCAGCGTCGTGTGACCGACCGCCGTGTAGGTCGCGGCGTGGTCGTGGGTCGCGTCGGGGTGGACGAGTCCCTCGTCGAGCAGCCGCCGCAGTCCTCCGGTGAAGAGGGTGTCGTAGCGCTCGAGCAGGTCGGCCCGGAGCTGGTCGACGGGGAGGGCGACGATCAGGGTGGGCCCGGGCGGCGTCGCCGGCCCACACGACCAGGCAGCGAGGAGGAGGGCAGCGGCGAGGGCGAAGACGCGGATCATGCGGAGCCGGGAACGGATGGGGGCCACCGGAGGCGCCGCAAGGCGTCGCCCGCGGAGCATCGGGACGGAGGGCGTGGGGCCACCCACGCCGAGGGTAACGCTGCCCCCTCGGGGGGTGGTGCGCAAGCGCCGCGGAGGGGACCGCACGCCCCTCGACGGGGTGGGTCCCGATGCTCCGGGCCCTCTCTCGGCGTCGTGGACTCCGCGCGGCGCTATCGGCGGCGCCGGGGCTCCAGCACACCGAACTGGTGCAGGTGGTGCGCGAGGTGGTGACGGGCCAGGGCCTGCCCCACCGCTGCGTCGATCTCACCGTAGAGGGGGTGCTTCCACCGGCCGCTCCGCCCCTCGATCTCGTCGAGAGAGGCGAGGACGCGGGCACGCATCCCCTCGAAGTCGCCGTCTGCCGTGACGGCTCCGGTCTCGAGTTCGGTGAGCGTCCGCTGCCCCCGCCGCAGGTGGAAGGGAGAGGTGGCCAGCGACTTGCGAATGAAGGGGCGTCCGAGGAGGCGCGCGAGGATCCGGGTCTTCCGGGACGCCTGGACCCGCCCCAGGTAGAGGTCGTGAAGACGGGCGCAATGCGCGAGCATCTGCACGACCGTCATCGTGCCCCACTGCGGGCGCGAGGTCTGCTCGAGACGCGCGAGCGCCTCCTTCAGCGTCTCCGCATCGGGAAGGTCGGGGGCGAGCTTCACCGGCACGCCGCCCCCCCGCTCAGTCGCCCAGGAGGTAGGCGAAGATCAGCGGCGCCACGATCATCGCGTCGGAGTTGATGAAGAACTTCGGAGTGTCCGGCTCCAGCTTCGCCCATGTGATCTTCTCGTTCGGTGGTGCACCCGAGTAGCCGCCATACGACGTGGTCGCGTCGGTGATCTGGGCGAAATACCCCCAGAAGGGCACCTTTTCTTCAAGGTCGAGGAGGATCGAGGGGACGGCGCAGATCGCGAAGTCCCCCGCGATGCCGCCCCCGATCTGGAAGAAGCCGACCGACGGCACCTCGCCTCCGCCGTGATTCGCACGGTACCACGCGATCAGGTCGGCGAACTGCTCCGTCCCGCTCAGCACGCACTGGTGGTGGGCGACGTTGCCGAGGATCACGTTCGCGGCAAACATGTTGCCGGTGGTGGAGTCTTCCCACCCCGGCGACCAGACCGGAATGTCCATCTCGGCCGCCGCCAGCATCCAGGAATGCGCCGGATCGATCTGGTAGTGCGGCTCCAGGTCGCCGCTCCGCAGCAGGTCGAAGAGGAACTGGTACGGCATCTTCCGCTCCCCCGCCTCGCACGCCGCCGCCCACCGCTCGATCAGGCGCCGCTCGATGTGGCGCATGACGTCTTCGGGAATGCAGGTGTCGGTCACCCGGTTCATGCCGCGGTCGTGGAGGGCCTGCTCGTCGGCGGCCGAAAGTCCCCGCCAGTCGGCGATGATCTCGTATTCGTCGTGCGCCACGAGGTTGAAGACGTCTTCCTCGAGGTTGGCGCCGGTGCACGAGATCGCGTGCACCTTCCCCTCGCGGATCAGGCGGGCCAGGATGATCCCCAGTTCGCCGGTCGACATCGCCCCGGCCAGGGTCACCATCATCTTCCCACCGGCGGCGAGATGCTCTTCCCACGCGCGGGCGGCGGCCACCGTTTCCCGCGCGTTGAAGTGCCGGTAGTGGGTCTCCATGAAGCGGCGAACAGCACCCATCGGGTCGACTCCCGGATGAAGTGGGGACGAGGATCACGGTGGGGAGAATGTGGGTCCCCGGACCGCGACGGGGAAGCCGTCCCCTCCTGCGCTACCGTTTGAGCAGGACCTGACCGGCGCGCGCCCCCGTGAATTCCCCTTCGGCGATCGCCACCTCGCCGTTGACGATGAGCCAGTGGATCCCCTCCGAGAGGTGGTGGGGGTCGGTGAACTCCGAGCGGGTGGCCAGGTCGGCGAGGTGGAAGACGGCGAGGTCGGCCACCGCCCCCAGCCGGATCACCCCGCGGTCCGGGATCCGGTAGACCTGGGCGGGGAGCGAGGTCATCGAGCGGATGGCCGCCTCGAGTCCCACCACACCCTCCTCACGCACCCAGGTCACCAGCTTGCGGGTGAAGGCCGCGTACGAGCGGGGGTGTGGGACGCCTTCCTGCCAGGGGACGAGATCGCCGTCGGAGGCGGTCATGGTGAAGGGCTGCACCATGATCGCGCGCAGGTCGTCGTCATGCATGTTGAACGAGACGATGCTCGGGGCACCGACCTCGAAGAGGGCGAGGGCGGCGTCGACCGGGTCGAGCCCCCGCTCGCGGGCGACGTCCTCGAGGGAGCGCCCCTCGATCGAGGGATCGGCGGTGAAGCGGCGAAAGCGGATCCGGTCGGCGCCCCCCCGGCGCGCGAGGTTGTCGACCACCGCCTCCCGGATCCGGGCGCGGTCATCGTCACGCCGGAGCCGCGCACGGAGGGAATCGGTGCCCCCTCCCTGTGCCCACCGCGGGAGGAGGGCGGAGGTGAGGCCGGTCGCCGAAGCGTCGTAGGGATACTGGTCGGCGTACACCTCCACCCCGCGGGCGCGCGCCTCGTTCAGCCTGTGGATCAGTGCGGTCGCGAAGCCCCACACGGGCGGTCCGAGGGCCTTCGCGTGCGTCCACACGCCGACGATGCCGGCCTCGCGGGCGACGGTGATCACCTCGTCGACGGCCGCGACCACGCCGATGGTGTAGTCCGATTCGTCGCGGATGTGGCTCTGGTAGGCCCCGCCCCACGGCGCCACCTGGCGGGCGAGCTCCACGAGTTCATGGGTGTCGGCGTAGCTCCCCGGGGCGTAGAAGGGGCCACTCGAGAGGCCCCACCCCCCTGCGGCCATCCCCGCCCGCACCAGCGCCTTCATCCGCTCCAGCTCGTCGGGGGTCGCGAGGCGGTCGTCCATGCCCATCACCTCGCGCCGGACCGAGCCGTGCGGGACGAAGGGGGCGGCATTGACCCCGATCCCGTGGGCGAGGAGCTGCTCGCGCTGGGCGACGAGGTCGACCGGCCCGCCCCCGTCGGGGTTGATGAAGACGGTCGTGATCCCCTGCGCGAGGAGTGGGAGGGCCGCGCTCAGCTCGGGGGTGGCGAGCCCCCCACCGGCGTGGCTGTGCGTGTCGATGAAGCCCGGCGTGACCAGGCGTCCCTCGACGTCGAGGTCGTGATCGGCCGTCGAGCCGGAGAGGTCGCCGATCGCCACGATCCGGTCGCCCTGGATCCCGATGTCGGCGCGGTACCACGGATTCCCGCTTCCGTCCACCACGCGACCGTTGCGCAGGATCAGGTCGAGGTGGCCGGGGGCGTGCTGCCCGTGGAGGGGGACGGCTCCGAAGGCCGCCATCACGGCAGCGAACGCAGCGGCGGCGAAGAGGGGGGGCCGCGCGGCGGCAGGCAGGCGCATCAGCGCCCCTCCGGCGCCGCGGTGACCCCCTCCCAGTCGGGGTCGGCCGCCCCCTCCCACTCTCCCGTCTCGGGGTGCCAGCGCACCGCGTGGATGCGTCCGAACGCCCCCGCCCGCGCGACCTCGCCGACCTCCACGCCCATCGCCCTCAGCGCCGCGAGCGCCGGCGCGTCGAAGCCCATCCCCGTGGAGACCTCGAGCGAGACCGCCAGGGGGGTGCTCTCGCCGAAGGCGGCGGGGACGACCCGCGGAGCCTGCAGCGCCTCGGGCAGGCCGAGGCCGTGGTCGATCACCCGGCTCACGACGGCCACGATGGCGGTGGGGATCCGGCTCCCCCCCGCCCCTCCCAGCGCGAGAAACGGCTCACCGTCACGCTCCACCATGAAGGGCGAGATGTGCGAGCGCGCCCGCTCCCCGGGCTCCATCCGCCCGAGGTACCCGCCGAGGGTGGCCGCGTAGAGAAAGCCCAGCCCCGGGGTGGCCACCACCGACCCCATCGTGGGACCGATCGACTGGGTGAGTGACACCACCATCCCGTCGCGATCGGCCGTGGTGAGGTGCGTCGTATGCCCGTCGGGGACGGCTTCCCACTGCGGTTCACCCGGCATCTCGCGAGGCGCCT
>CAYORZ010000026.1:0-12058 GCA_964406485.1 uncultured Gemmatimonadaceae bacterium
GTAGCTCGCCACCGAGGCGTGTGGACCGAAGGCGTTGCGCAGCTCCGTCTCTCGCCCGTCGCAGAAGGGGCAGGGGGGGGCGGGGGGCAGCCGGGGGGGCGGCTCTTCGGGCGCGGAGTCGGGACGGATCATTCCACGAAGAGCGCCCGGTTGCGATCACCCCGCGCCCGCTCCACCGCCTCGAGCCCCGGGTGGCCGGGGCCGCGGCCCCGCCGCTCGTCCCACTCGCTGCGCACCGGGTCGGGGATCTCGACCCCGGCACGGGCCAGCAACTCCCCGTGACGCGCGGCGAAGCGGGCGAGAAGCGTGGCGGCAGACGGCACGATTCCGGCCTCGGCGAGCCGCCGGGCCGGAGCGTCATCGGGCGCCATCCAGGCGAGGGTGCGGGGGAGCATGGCCGAGACGGAGTCGGCGATGCGCTGCCGCGCCTCGGCCGAGCCGCCCGCCAGCCGGCGCAGCCATGCGGCGGCCATCTCGCCGTGGAAGCCCTCTTCGGCGATCATCTTCGCTGTGCGGCCCGCGGCCGGCTCGTAGCGCCCCTCCCGGAGTCCTTCGAGCACCAGGGTGAGGGCGCCGTCGACGACCAGCATCTGCGCGACCACCTCGGCCCAGTCGGTGGCGGGGGCGTCGAGGGGGTCGCAACTCGTCCACTCCCCCGGATCGCGGTCGTGCTCGAGCGGCGTGGGGTCCTCTCCGAAGTCCTTGAGAAGGGCGTACAGCAGACGGGCGTGACCCCACTCGTCCTGCGTCATTCCGGCCGCCGCGATCCCCGTCTCGATCGAGGGAGCCCCGAGAAGCCAGTCGGAGTAGCGGATCCCGAGCATCCGCTTCGTGTCGGCGAGCGTCACGAGCAGACGGCGGAGGTCGGCCCGCAGCGCGTCGTCGAGATCGGCGGCCTGGAGGGGGGCGTCGAAGTGCGCGGCGGTCGTCATGAGGCCTCCGGACGGGGGCGGGCGTAGGGACCGTCATTCCGGTTCACGCTGAGGATCGCTTCCCGCGGCACCACGCACATCTCGAACCAGTTCTGCTCGTCGTAGGCCCGCCAGGCGTAGATGCGGGCGAGCTCGGGATCGGGGGCGTCGATGTAGCCGATGTGCTGGAGCGGGTCGCCCCGGTCCTTGCGGGCGAAGACGTCGTAGACGGACTCCATCATGGTCTCTTTGCCGGGCTCGAGGACACTTCCGGGGCGAACGCGATCGGCCCCTCTAGGCTACCCCCACCCCGAGCGACCGCAAACGGGCGCGGCCCTCGTCGGTGATGCGTGCGGTGGTCCAGGGGGGGTCCCACACCTCGCGGATCTCGACAGCGGTGACCCACGCCTCCTGACCGAGGCGGTCTCCGACGTCTTCGCGAATGAATTCCATGCAGGGGCAGGCGGTGGCGGTGAAGGTGAGATCGATCCGGACGACCCCGCGCTCGAACTCCACCCCGTAGATCAGCCCCAGGTCGACCAGGCTCACCGGGATCTCGGGGTCGAGGACCTCGCGCAGACAATCCCACGCGGCCGCGACAGGATCCTGCGGCGGCTCGGCCCGGGGCGGCGACCACCGATCGCGCCCCCCGCTCTTGTGCACCGAGAGATGCGGAGCCCGCCCGACGTCGAGAAGCGCGAGCGACGCACCGATTCGACGTAGCGCTCGTTCATCGGGCCCCGCGCCTTCCAGCGGGTGAAGACCTGGTCCCACGAAATCTCGCCCCCCTCGAAGTCCCACACCTTGTCTTCGGCGTCGAACTCGCAGGGGAAGGGGTAGTCGAGCACGAATTCCTGCCGCTCCTCGCTCCAGTGGGCGGGCACCTCGAGGTCGAGCGATTCGCAGAGGGGGACGGTGGACTGCATCCAGACCTGCCGCAGCTGGTCGTTGGTGAGTCCCTTGAGACGGTAGTCGAGCTGCCCGGAGTGGCGCTTGAGGTCATCGGGGAGTCCGAACCACTCCAGCGTCATCGGAAACATCCAGTCGACGGCCCGCTGCAGCATCGCCCGGGCGTCACCCCCCGCCTTCGCCAGCCGCCGCATCCACACTTCGCCGTGGCGAAGGTGGAACGTCTCTTCCATGTCGACCTTGACGAGAGCCCGCTTGAGCGGGCCATACGACGTGTTGTTGTAGACGTCGCTCAGCAGGGTGATCCCGGCCCGGTCGAAGAAGCCGTTGGCCACGACCAGTTCCGCCCAGTTGTCGAGCGGCTGGTCGAAGCCGTACGGATGCTTGAACTCGTGCGGCTCCCGCCCGTAGACGAGAAGTTCCATCGAGACCCCCAGGTCTTCCAGGAGCCGGTAGGCGATGTTGGCGTGCGCGAGTTCGTCCTGGATGATGGCGTGCGCGCTCACCTGCGTGTTGGTCGACGGGGCATGACGGGCAGCCATCCAGTAGGCCGGAGCGCTCATGAGCTCGGTGTCGGCCTGGACGGTGAGCTGCACGACGAGCGCCTTGCGGTACCCCTCGGTCATCTCCTCGACCGATTCCACGATGTAGCCATCGTGCACCTTCGCCCTGAGTTCGTCGTCGGTGAACGTGGCCATCGATCCGTCTCCGGTTGCGGGTCAGAGTCCGAGTGAGGAACGGATCAGGGGACTGATCCGTTCGGGCGTCCAGGGGGGGTTGAACGTGAGTTGCACCTCGGCGTCGTCGACCCCCTCCACGCCCAGGATCGCGAGACGTGCGTCTTCGACGATCTGGTCCGCCACCGGACAGAAGGGCGAGGTGAGAGAAATGGTCGCGTGCACCGTGGCGTCGTCTCTCACCTCGATGTCGTAGATCAGCCCGAGTGTCACCAGATCGATGTTCAGCTCGGGGTCCTTCACCGTCTTGAGTGCCTTGCGCACTTCCTTCTCGGTTATCACGAAAGACTCCCGCGTCAATGCTTGCGTAAGAAGAGCACGGAGACTTCCCGGGGCGTGGCGCCCGGTGCCCGCCGCAATGCGCGGTGCACCGTGCCCACGATCTCGCCGGCGGTCCGTTCCTGCACTTCGGCGACGAGATCGGCCGCGCCCCGAAAGAGACCCGGCGTGCCACCGGCCAGCACCAGCAGCGATGAGCCAGACCCCAGGGGGGCCCACTCGGTTCCGTATCGGAAGCCCTCGAGCATGCCCAGCGGGGGGCCGTGCGAGCCCAGCGCGCGGAAACTGCCGTCGCGTCCGAGCACCCCGGCGGGGATCCGCCCGGCGCAACTCCATTCCACCCCGCCGTCGCCCGGGACGACCACCGCGCAATCCACGAACTGGTCGATCCCCGCGGGCTGGACGGCGGCCAGGGCGTGGTTCACCCGGGCGAGGAGTTCGGCAAGGGGACGTCCGTCGGCCGCCGCGCGCACCGCCGCCCGCGCCATCCCCAGGAGGTGGGCCGGCAGCCCCCCCGGGATCTTCACCTCGTAGGCGAAGAAGGCCGGGCGGCCGTCGCCCAGGGGGACGGTGTCCCAGATGGTGTGCGCCCGCGCCGCGTCGACCAGCATCGTCCCGGCCGCCACGTCGAAGCCCGGCGCGCCGGGAACCGACTGCGGCAGCATGGCACGCAGGAGCCGACGGCCGGTCGCGGCGGCGTCGCGCTCCGCGGCTTCCGACGTCGGCTCCGGCGCGGGAGACGTCGGGGGAACGGTGGTGGGGACAGGCTCGGACACGGTGCTCAGGGTGGAGGGGCGCCGTCACTTCGTCAATCTAGATCGTCGCCCGACGGGGGGGAAAGTGGAGCGGTGCGTTGCCGCCCCGCCCACTCCGCCCCGATATTCGGCCCTGTTCGTCTGCCTCCCCCCCTCGTTCTCCCCGCCATGCGCATCGCCATCAACACCGGCGGCGGCGACGCCCCCGGCCTCAACGCCGTCATTCGAGCCGTCACCCTCTCGGCCCTCCGGCGCGGGTGGGAGGTGGTCGGCATCCGTCGCGGCTACGACGGGCTGCTCTGCGACATACCCGACGGGCTCGTCGAACTCACCGCCGATCGCGTCCGGGGCATCACCCACCTGGGCGGGACGATCCTGGGCACGACGAACCGGGGCAACCCGCTCCGGTGGACCGAGACCCGCGCCGACGGGTCGGAGGTCGAGGTCGACCGCTCCGACGAACTGCTCGCGGCGTTCGAGCACCACGGGCTCGACGTGCTCGTCGCCGTCGGCGGCGACGGTTCTCTCGCCATTGCGCACGGCTTGTCGCAGAAGGGACTCCCGGTGGTCGGGGTCCCCAAGACGATCGACAACGACCTCGCGTCGACCGCGGTCACCTTCGGCTTCCACACCGCCGTGCAGACCGCCACCGACGCGATCGGACGGCTCCACTCCACTGCCGAGGCCCACCGCCGCACGATGGTCGTCGAGGTGATGGGCCGCAACGCGGGGTGGATCGCCCTCTTCGCGGGGCTGGCCGGCACCGCCGACGTGATCCTGATCCCCGAGGTCCCGTACGAGCTGGAGCGGATCGCCGCCCGGGTCGAGGAGCGCTACGACGGCGACCGCGGCTTCTGCATCGTGGTGGCCGCCGAGGGGGCGCACCCGATCGGTGGCGGCCCGATCTACAAGGAGGGGGTAGGGGCGAGCCGGCTGCGACTCGGCGGGATCGCCGAGGTCCTCGCCGACCAGATCGCCGAAGCGACGGGCCGCGAGACCCGCTCGCTCGTGCTCGGCCACCTGCAACGAGGGGGTGAGCCCACCGCCTACGACAAGACGCTGGCGCTCCGTTTCGGCGCCGCGGCGGTCCAGCTCATCGCCGAGAAGAGCTTCGGCTGCATGGTCTCGCTCGACCCCCCGTCGGTGCGCGCCGTCCCGCTCGCCGACGCCGTCTCCGAGATCAGGACGGTCCCCCTCGACAGCGACGTGATGCGCACCGCGCGCAGCATCGGCGTCTCGTTCGGGGATTGACAGCCGGCCCCCCGCCCTCATGATGCCCTGCGGGCACGGTGTCGCCCGCCCCCAGAACCCGCCTTCTTTCCGTACCGAGGACACTCCATGATCCGTACGCTACTGCGCACCGCACTGGTGGCCCTTCTCGTCGCGCTTCCAGTCGGACCCGTGGCGGCCCAGGTGGCCGACTTCGTCCCCGCCCCCGCCCGCGGGAGCGACTTCGAACTCTCGATCCGCAACATCATGCGGGGGCCCGAGCTCGTGGGGGATCCACCCTCGGGGCTCACCTGGACCGACGACGGGGAGTGGCTCTACTTCCGCTGGCGTCCCGGAGGGGGGGCGTGGCACGAGCAGTCCGAGTGGTGGCGCGTCGCCGCCGGGGGCGGCGAGCCCGAGCGGGTCGACGATGCCCTCGCCGAAGCGTCGGCCGTCGCGCGCTCGGGGGGAGACATCAGCGCCGACGGGCGGTGGAAGGTGACGAGTGTCGGCGGTGATCTCTACCTGGTCGACCTTCGCAACGGCAACGAGCGGCGGCTGACCGAGACCCGCGATGGCGAGGTGGCGCCCCGTTTCACCACCGATGACTCGGCCATCATCTACCGGCAGGGCGACAACCTCTACCGGATGAACCTCGCCGACGGGGCGATCCGGCAGATCACCGACATCCGTTCGGGGAGTCCGCCCCGCGACGGGTCCGAGCCGTCGGCGCAGAGGCAGTTCCTGATCGACCAGCAGGAGGAGCTCTTCGAGCACATCCGGATCGAGGCCGAGGCGCGCCGCGCGGCCCAGGCCCGCCGCGACTCCATCGCCGCGGCCGGTCCCCAGCCGTTCTACGTCCCCAACGGGGAGCGGCTCGCGGGTCTTACCCCCTCGCCGACCGGGGAGTACGTCGTCGTGAGCGTGGCCCGCTCGGCCCAGGGCACGCAGGGCACGATGGTCCCCGACTGGGTGACGGCGTCCGGCTACACCGAGCCGATCAACGTGCGCACCAAGGTCGGTGACGCGTCGGGCTCCAGCCGCCTCGCGCTCCTCGAGACGGCCACCGGCGAGGCGACCTGGCTCGAGGTCGCTCCGGAGGGGTCGCAGAGTCGCGCGGACGGGCGGGTCGGCGACTGGAACGACGCGGGCACGCACCTGATGATCTGGAGCCGCACCGAAGACAACAAGCAGTGGTTCCTCTACGTGCTCGAGGCCGCCACCGGCCAGATGACGCTCCTCGACCAGCTGCGGGACGAGGCGTGGGTCGGGGGTCCGTGCGGCTTCTGCCGCGGGTGGTTCCCCGGGACCAACACCATCTGGTACTCGAGTGAAGAGACGGGCTACGCCCACCTCTACCGGATCGAGGCCGACGGGACCGGCAAGCGGGCGCTGACGCAGGGGACGTGGGAAGTCCTGGGCGCCACGATTCCCGAGGGCGCAGATCGCTTTCTCGTGACCACCAACGAGGGATCGCCCTACAACCAGCATGTGGGGTGGCTCGACTTCGACGGCGGAGCGATCGACTACCTGACCGAGGGCGACGGCCTGTGGAGCGCTACCCTCTCGCCCGACCGCCGGAGGGTGGCCTGGGTCCACTCCGTCGCGAACCGCCCGCCCGAGGTCTTCCTGGGCGACGCGCGGCGGGGGGCCGAGGTGACGCAGGTCACGCACTCCCCCACCGCGGAGTGGCTCGCCCACGACTGGATCCTTCCCGAGATCGTGGAGTTCCCCGCAGAAGACGGCGTCCAGGTGCCCGCCCGCATCTACCGTCCGAGCGACATGGGCGCCACGCCCAACGGCGCTGCGGTGATCTTCGTGCACGGCGCAGGCTACCTCCACAACGTGCACAACTACTGGAGCACCTACTACCGCGAGTACATGTTCCACCACCTCCTCGCGGCGCAGGGGTACACGGTGCTCGACATCGACTACCGGGGCTCGGCCGGCTACGGACGGGACTGGCGGACCGCCATCTACCGGTGGATGGGCGGGAAGGATCTGAGCGACCAGGTCGACGGTGCCCGCTATCTCGTCGCCAACGAGGGAATCGACGCGGACCGGATCGGCCTCTACGGCGGCTCGTACGGCGGCTTCATCACCCTGATGGCCCTCTTCACCGCCGGCGACACCTTCAAGGCGGGGGCCGCCCTCCGCTCCGTGACCGACTGGGCGCACTACAACCACGGGTACACGAGCAACATCCTCAACCAGCCCCAGGACGATGACGAGGCGTACCGCCGCTCCTCGCCCATCTACTTCGCCGAGGGCTTCGGCCCGGACCAGCACCTCCTGATCCCCCACGGGATGGTCGACACCAACGTGCACTTCTCCGACGTGGTCCGTCTGGCCCAGCGGCTGATCGAGCTCGGAAAGGAGAACTGGGAGATGGCGGTCTACCCCGTGGAGAACCACGGCTTCGTGGAGCCCTCGTCGTGGACCGACGAGTACCGCCGCATCTTCGAGCTCTTCGAGCGCACGATCTCGGCGCCGGGGTGCACCGCAAACGGAGGGTTGTGCGCGGTGCCCAGCCGCTGACCGCGCCCCCGATCCGGTCATGTCCAACGGTGCTCGCCCGGAGCTTCGGCTGGGGGGTGTGCTCGACCCCGAGACGGGGAAGCGCACCGACCGCCCGCTCGCGCTTCGCCCCGAGGCGCTGACCACCCACGGGGTGATCGTGGGCATGACCGGATCGGGGAAGACGGGGCTGGGCGTGGTCCTCCTCGAGGAAGTGCTGGCGTCCGGGCGGCCGGCACTGATCCTCGACCCCAAGGGCGACCTGGCCAACCTCGCGCTCCTCTTTCCCGAACTCCGTCCGACCGACTTCGAGCCCTGGGTCGACGCGGCCGAAGCCCGCCGGAAAGGGGTGGAGCCGGCCGATCTTGCCGCGTCGACCGCCCGCACATGGTCCGAGGGACTCGCGTCGTGGGGGATCGGCGGCGAGCAGATCCGCGCGCTGCGCGATGGAATGGCGCTGCGGGTCTACACGCCGGGGTCGACGGCCGGGGTGCCCCTCGATCTGGTGGGCGACCTCTCGCCCCCGGCCGGCACCGACGAAGAAGCGACCCGCGAGGCCGCCGGATCACTGGCGTCGGCGCTTCTCACCCTGGCCGGGATCGACGCCGACCCCCTCACGACCCCCGAACACATCCTCCTGGCGACGCTCATCGAGGGGGGGTGGGCCGCCGGCGAGCGGCTCACCCTCGAGGGACTCATCGGCGGAATCCAGTCCCCCCCCTTTCGCAAGCTCGGGGTCTTCGAGGTGGACACCTTCGTCCCCCCCGCAGCCCGCATGCGACTCGCCCTCCGGCTGAACGGACTCGTGGCCTCGCCCTCGTTCGCGGCGTGGCGGAGCGGCGATCCGCTCGACATCGACCGGCTCCTTCGGGCCCCGGACGGACGGCCGCAGGCGAGCGTGATCCAGCTGGCCCACCTCTCCGACGCCGAGCGGGTCTTCGTGGTGACCCTCCTCCTCGCACGGGCGGTGGCGTGGATGCGCGGGCAACCGGGCACCTCCGACCTGCGGGCGCTGATCTACATCGACGAACTCTTCGGCTTCGCCCCGCCCACCGCCAATCCCCCCTCGAAGGAGCCGCTCCTCACCCTCTTCAAGCAGGCTCGCGCGCACGGCCTCGGGGTCGTCGTCTCGACGCAGAACCCCGTCGACATGGACTACAAGCTCATGTCGAACGCGGGCACGTGGATGATCGGACGGCTCCAGACGGAACGCGACAAGCTGCGGGTGATCGAGGCGCTCCGGACCGCCGACGGGAGCGTCGACGTCGGGGCGTGGAGCGCCCGCGTCGGGGACCTCGGGAAGCGGGAGTTCGTGATGAAGCGGAGCGGGAGCCCCACCCCCGAGCTCTTCACCACCCGGTGGGCCATGTCGTATCTGAGGGGGCCCATCACCCGGGCCGAGGTGGCCGCTCTCCCACCGGACACCATCGCGTGGGGCGAAGCAGCAGAGGGGGGTCGCGCGGGCCTGCCCGCCGGCGGGACGGAGGCGGAGCGGGCTCCGGAAGGGTCGGCGCCGCCGGGCGCGCCCCCCGGGGCGGACGCCGGAGCCGTCCCCGCCGCCTTCGGCGCCGACGAGACCCCCGTCATGCCGGCGATCGCCGACGGGGTGCGGGTGAGCTGGCTCGACCCGGCGGCGCCCTGGGCCCCCCGCTTCGGCCTCGGAGGGTCGTCGGGGCCGCTCGAGGCGGGGCTGGCCGGCCTCGTGCGGATGGTCTTCACCGAGACGCGCGCCGACCTCCGCCACGAAGTCGAATGGGAAGTGGTGTTTCCGCCGCCCCTCGGGGCCACGGTCCGGCCCGAAGAGATGGAGACCGTCGACCACGACCCCCGCGACTTCCTGGACACCGCCCCGGAGGGGGCGCGCTACCGGATCCCCGAGGCGCCGCTCGGCTCGAAATCCTTCATGAGCGGACTCGCCCGGGCCATCCGCGACCGCCTCCACGCCACCCTGGAGCTGTCGCTCCTGCACAACGCTCCGCTCAAGCTGTACTCGCGGGTGGGCGAGTCGAAGGAGGACTTCGGCCAGCGCTGCCTCGCCGCCGCCGAAGAGGCCGCCGATGCAGAGATCGCGCGCCTGCGCAGCCGCATCGAAGCGCGCATCGAGACGGCCCAGGGGCGGGTGCAACGCGCCGAACTGCGGCTGCGCGAGCGGGAGGTCGACCTCGCCCAGCGCCGTCAGCAGGAACTCGCGTCGGGGGCCGACACCCTGATCGGGATGTTTCTCGGCGGCCGCCGCAACACGCGCAGCCTCTCGTCGATGGCCTCTCGCCGCACGCAGACCCGCCGCAGCGAGGAACGACTCCACGCCGCCGAAGAGGAACTGGCGGCCACCCGCAAGGCGCTCCTCGCCCTCGAGACGGAACTCGCCGAGACGGTCGAGACGACGTGGTCGAAGTGGCAGGCGCTCGCCGAAGAAATCACGACGGTCGGTGTGCGCCTGCGCAAGAACGCCATCGACGTCGCCCCTCTCGAGGTGTTCTGGGCCGCCCGCGGTCCGTAGCCACCCCGGTTGCGTGAGTGGGGCGGACGGTGGACCTTCGGCGGAGTCCTTCACCCCCCCCTCTCCACCCCCGTGCCCCATGGATTCGGCCTCCCCGCCCCCTGACCGGGCTGCGTCCCGGGCCCGCTTCCGCCGCACGCTCATCCGGGTGATGACGGTCCAGGTCGTTACCCTGGCCCTCTTCTGGTTCCTCCAGTCGCGCTACGGACTCTGATGCACCCGCTCAACTGGCTCATCCTCGTGGGCTACATCGGCTACGTGCTCTACGACGGGGTGCGCCGGGCGAAGGACACCGACAACATCCAGGGCTACTTTCTCGCCAACCGCTCCCTCCCCTGGTGGGCACTGGGGCTCTCGGTGATGGCGACCCAGCTCTCGGCGGTAACCCTGATCGGCACCACCGGGCAGGGCGCCACAGACGGGATGCGCTTCGTGCAGTTCTACTTCGGACTGCCTCTCGCGATGCTGATCCTGGGCGTCACCCTCGTCCCCTTCCTCCACGGGGCGAGGGTCTACACTGCCTACGAGTATCTGGAACGCCGCTTCGGGCCCCGTACCCGCTCTGCCACCTCCTTTCTCTTCCTGCTGTCGCGAGGGATGTCGGTGGGCACGATCCTCGCCGCCCCGGGGGTCGTTTTTTCGGCGATCTTCGGGTGGCCGCTCGTCTGGTCGGTGGCGGTGATCGGTGTTCCGACGGTGGCCTACACCATGCTGGGCGGCATCCAGGCCGTCACCTGGGCCGACGTGAAGCAGATGGTCCTCATCGTCGCGTCGTTGATCGGAGTCCTCGTGGTGCTTCTTCTCCAGCTTCCGGTGAGTCCCGGAGAAGCCCTCACGATCGCCGGTTCGACCGGGCGACTGCAGATCTTCGACTTCTCGTTCACGCTCACCGAGCAGTACACCTTCTGGTCGGGAGTCATCGGGGGCACCTTCCTGATGCTCTCGTACTTCGGGACGGATCAGAGCCAGGTGCAGCGCTACCTCGCCGCGCGCAACGTCGACGAGGCGCGCAACACGCTTCTCATGAGCGCCTACTGGAAGATCCCCCTCCAGGGATTGGTGCTCCTCGTCGGGGTGCTCGTCTTCGTCTACTACCTCTTCGTCACCCCCCCGCTTCTCTTCAACCCGGATCACGAAGCGCGCGTGCGGGCGGCCGAGCCCGCGGTCTACGCGGCGATGGAGGACCGCTTCCGGGAGACATTCGCCGAGCGGGAAGCAGTGGCACTCGAGGTGACCCGGCACCGTCAGGCCGGGCAGACGGCCGAGATGGAAGCGGCCATGGGGCGCTTCGTCGAGCGGGAAGCCGAAGTCGAATCGATCCGGGCTGACGCGCTGGCCCTGGCGACCGAGGTCACCGGAGAGGCGAGCCGCGACGTGAACTACATCATCCCGCGCTTCACCCTCGACGAACTCCCCCTCGGCTTCGCCGGGATCTTCATCGCCGCCGTCATGGCCGCCGCGATGTCGTCCATCTCGTCGGAACTCAATTCGCTGTCGACCACGACCATCATCGACTTCTACCGCCGGTGGGTGCGTCCGGAAGCGACCGACGCCCACTACCTGATGGTCTCGAAGTGGGCCACGGGTTTCTGGGGACTCTTCGCCTGCGTGGTGGCCACCTTCGCCGCCACCCTCGGGTCGCTGATCGAGGTGGTGAATCGCTTCGGATCGTTCTTCTACGGGTCGATCCTCGGGGTCTTCCTCCTCGCCATGGTGCCCCGCACCAACGGTTGGGGATCGGGCGCCGGACTCGCCTGCGGGATGGGCTCGGTCGCCTGGTTCACCTTCTTCCAGCCACAGATCGCCTTCCTCTGGCACAACGTGATCGGCGCCGTGGTCGTGCTCGTCGTCGGCACGACCGTGAGCGCCCTCACCGGGGGAAGCGAGGCGCGAGGCGCCTGAGCACGTGTCCGCCGACCCGGAGTCCCTCTCGATGCCCACACCTCCCCTCGCCCCGGTCATTCTCTTCACCTTCAACCGGCCCGAGCATACCCGCCGCACCCTCGAGGCGCTGGCAGCCAACACGCTCGCCGGGGAATCGGATCTCACGATCTACTGCGACGGTCCCCGAGGAGACGAAGACCTGGAAGCGGTCCGTGCGGTGCGCGAGATCGCGGCAGAGGCCCGGGGCTTTCGCTCCATCCGCGTGGTCGAACGCGAGACGAACCAGGGGCTCGCCCGCTCGCTGATCGGCGGCATCGACGATGCCCTCACCGACCACCCCGCGGTGATCGTCCTCGA
>CAYORZ010000027.1:0-11890 GCA_964406485.1 uncultured Gemmatimonadaceae bacterium
GGTGACGACCACGCGGCGACGCGCGACCGGCGTCTCGGCCACGATCCGTCCCCCGTGTCGCCCCCAGTGGGCCTCGACGATCCGCGCCGACGGCCAGAGGTACCAGAGAAAGCGCGGGCCCCGCACGCCCGGGGGCCGCCGGTCGAGCGTGGGGCCGTTGTGTACCTCGTGGCCGGCGAGTCCGTTGCGCCAGGGCGGGGGGCCGGCATAGCTGAAGGTGCCGGGGTCGACGAGCCACTCCCTCCCCCCGACCCGCAGGTCGAGGTGGAGGGGGTCGATGTGCCCGGGCCGGCTCCGGTAGTCGCCTGCCCGCAGGAAGAGCTCGAAGGGGCCGGTGCGCACCGCGACCCACCCCGAGACGCCGACCCGCAGCCCTTCTGCCCGAGGAGGGGTCACCGGGGGTGGGGGCGTGCCCAGCCATGCGAGGGTCTCGACGTCGAGGTCGATCTCTCCGGGGAGCGGGTGCTGCCAGAGGGAGGCCGCCGCCGTCACCACCGGCCGGAAATCGCGGTAGTCGGCCGAGGTGATGGGGTGCACGAAGGCGCCGTCACTGGCCCCATGGTTCGGCACGATCCCTGTCGAGGACTCCATGACCGTGACCAGGAGGTCGATGGCCGAGACGAGCCGCCGTTCGGCATCCGGAGAGAGGCGGAGTCCTGCGGCGCGCAGACTCCGCTCCGCCATGATGCACATCTCGAGGGCGAGGCGGAGGTAGGTGAACGAGTGCTGGATGTACCAGCCGTCGTCGGCGAATTGCTCGGCGACGAGCTTCTCGAGCAGCTCCGTCCCCCGCTCCATCCAGGCGCGCGCCACCGGGTCGGTGTGGCGGAAGCGGCCGCCGATCGCGATGAGCCCCGCCGCCTCGGAGATGGCGTGGTTGTTGCGCTGCGAGAGGGCGTAATCGAGGGCATCGGCGATGCGCTCCCCCGAGGCGTGCAGCACGTCACGCACAAGCTTTTCGCACCCTCCGAGGGGGAGGTTGGCCTCGGCGTGGAGAAGCGCGAGCGCCCGGATCGCGGTCCCCTGCCCGCACGCCCAGTGCGGTCCCAGGAAGGGGGGCGACGAGGCGGCCCACTCCCGCAGGTAGCGCTGGAACGCCTCCCCGTAGCGGGGATCTCCCGTCAGGCGGTTCCCCCGGATCAGGTCGTGGACCCACCCGAAACGGGCCGGTTCCCAGAGGTCCTTGATGTCGCTTCCCTCCCGGTCGGTGTGGGGGACCTGCCACCACGGACGGTGGGGCGCCCAGGGTCGGGGGGAGCCGGGGGGACGCAGCCACTCCTCGGGGGTGGCGGGAAGCGGACGCCATGCATGGCGGAACGCCTGGTACTCGCCTCCCGCGACGCGCAGCGCCCGGTCGAGCGCCCGCTCGCGGTCACCGGCGGCGAGAAGGCCCGGGGCACCGAGGCGCCACTCGCAGGCGGGCCGGTCGGTGGATGGCGACGAAGCCGAGGGCGACTCGAGAAAGTGCCCGGTAGACTTGCGCCACTCGTGACGCACCCGGCGGGCTGCCCCCCGGAGTCCGAAGGTGCGGTAGAGCGTCGTCCCCACCCGGGGCCAGCGGTGGAGGGGGATCATCGGTCGGCCAGCGGGCGGAGCACGGCGTCGAGGCGATCGGCGAGGACCTCGCGCGAGCGTTCCCGCTCGACCCAGGCCCGCCCCGCCTCCCCCCGGCGCCGCCGGATCTCGGGAGTCTCGTCGGCGAGGTGGGCGACCCCCGCCGCGAGGGCCCTCCCCGATTCGGCGGCGACGACGATGCCCGCCTCCGCTTCCTCGACCATCTGCCCGACCTCGCCCGGCACATTGGCGAGAACGGGAAGGCGGGCGGCGAAGTAGTCGAAGAGCTTGTTGGGACTCACCGCGAAGCGGAAGAGGGGCGCATCGCGCAGCACCATCAGGCCCACATCGGCGGCGGCGAACGCCGCCGGGATCCGCGACTTGGGGATCGGATCGATGAACTCGATGTTGGTAAGCCCGAGCAGCTCCGCGCGCTCCCTGAGCCGCGGCTTTTCCGGACCGTCGCCGATGAGGCGAAAGACCACGTCGCGGCGGCCCCGCAACTCTGCCGCCGCGTCGACCACGGCGTGGAGCCCGTTGGCGGCTCCGTGCGCGCCGGCGTAGACGAAGACGGTGCGGCGCTCGGAGTGGGGCGCGGTCGGGGGCGCGCCGCCGTTTTCCGACGCGACGCGGTCGAAGGCGGCCGGATCGACGCCGTTGGGCACGAAGCTGATCCGTCCGGGGTCGACCCCCCGCTCCCGGGTGAGGTAGTCGGCCGACCCTTCGGCGAGGACGACGATGTGATCGGCGTCGCGGTAGAGGCTACGCGCCAGCCGGTCCAGAACGAGGTGGAACGGCCCCGAGCGCCCGCCGGCAGCAAGGAGGCTCTCGGGCCAGAGGTCGCGCACCTCGAAGACGAAGGGGACGCCCATCCGACGGGCGAGGCGGCGGGCGGCGACCGCCGCGAAGAGGTGCGGCGAAGAGCCGATCACGACGTCCCACTCCCCCTCGGGTGCCAGCCCGAGGAGCGAGCGGGAGAAGGTCAGCCAGTTCCACCCCCGGCGCCAGTTGTTGCTGCGGTACGGCGCCGACCACAGCCAGACGAAGCGGACTCCCTCGACCTCCTCGACGATCGGGGCGCGGTGGTGCGCAGTCCGGCGGCGGGTGTAGCGCCTCTCCTGCAGACTGAAGTCGGAGGCGGCGATCGTCACGTCCCACCCCCGCCTCACCAGTTCGCGCGCCACCTCGAAGTGACGCGTGCCCCCACCGTCGTGGGGAGCGACCGCGAAGTGATTCACCCAGAGGAGCCGTCGGCGCCCCAGGGTGAGCGGGGACCGGGGGAGGGGGGCCACGGTGTTCAGGCCGACACCACTTCGGTCCGGGGGGGATCGGGGCGCCGCCGCGCGTATTCGGGCACGAGGGCATGGAGGAGCGCGAGCCCCCCGCCGAGGGGGAGGGCTCCGTCGCGCAGACGGAGGAGCGCCGTCGGGATCGGGGTCGGGTAGAGCCCCCCGTCCCGGGCGGTCTCGATCACCCGCACCTTTTCCACGCGGGTCGGGGTGGTCACCTCGTCTTCGGCCGCGAGCTGCTCGTGGAGTTTCTCTCCGGGGCGGAGTCCGCAGAAGACGATGCGCGCATCGACGCCTTCGCGCAGTCCCTTGAGCCGGAGGAGTTCGCGGGCGAGATCGAGGATCCGGACCGGCTCGCCCATGTCGAGCATCGCGATGCGGCCGCGCGCCTCCGGGAGGAGCGATGCCTTGAGGACGAGCTGGACCGCCTCGGGGATCGTCATGAAGTAGCGCGTGACCTCGGGGTCGGTCACCGTCAGGGCGTGTCCGGCCTCGAGTTGCCGCTCGAAGAGGGGGATCACGCTGCCGCGGCTGCCCAGCACGTTGCCGAAGCGCACGGCCGTGTAGCTGGTCGTCGGGTGGCGCCGCGCGCAGTCCAGGAGGACGAGCTCGGCCGCGCGCTTCGTCGCCCCCATCACGTTCGACGGCTTCACGGCCTTGTCGGTCGAGATCAGGACGACCCGCTCGCAGCCGAACCGCCCCGCGGCCTCGCAGATGATCGAGGTCCCGATCACGTTGTTGCGGACGGCGGATCGGGTGTTGAACTCCATCAGCGGCACGTGCTTGTAGGCGGCCGCATGGCAGACGAGTTCGGGGGTCTCGGTGGTGAAGAGGTGCTCGACCAGTTCCCGGTCGAGGATGTCGCCCACCACCGGCACGATCGTCACGTCGGGGTGGGCCTCGCGCAGGTCCAGGTCGAGGAAGTAGAGCTCGCTCTCGTTCTTGTCGAGGAGCACGAGGCGGTCGGGCTGGTTGATCGCCACCTGGCGGGAAAGCTCCGACCCGATCGACCCCGCGGCGCCGGTGATCAGGACGGTTTTTCCGCGAACCTCGTCGCGCAGCTCCGGGAGTTCCAGCCGCACGGGATCGCGTCCGAGGAGGTCCTCGATGCGCACGTCGCGCAGTCCTTCGGCACGGAGTCCCCCCTGCAACATCTCGCGGGCGCTCGGGAGCACCTTGAACGGGAGTTCCACGGCATCGCACGCCTCGACGATACGGCGCAGGTCGGGTGCGTCGGCGGAAGGGATCGCGATGAGGATCGCCTCGGCGCGCATCACTTCGGCGATGCGGGGAAGATCGGCCGTCCCTCCCAGCACCCGGAGACCGTGCAGCCGGGTGGACCATCGAAGCGGGTCGTCGTCGACGAACGCCACGGGGCGGTAGCCGAGCGGATGACGCTGGAGTTCCTTGACGAGCCGGCTGCCCGCCTCCCCTGCGCCGATGATGAGCGCGCGCCGCCGCGGTTCGTCGCCCTGCTTCGTCCACCGGAAGAAGACCTCGAAGATCGTCCGGTATGTGAGCCATGCGCCCGCCACCATGAGCACGACCAGCATCCAGTCGATCAGGATGACCGACCGGGGGACCGGCGGGGTCGGCTGCAGGACGGCCATCAGGAGCACGAAGGCGACCGAGCCGATCGTCGCCCCACCCACCAGGCGCACCACGTCGCGCGGCCCGATGTAGCGCCACCGCTCGGTGCTGAGCCGGACGAGGTGGAAGGCAAGCAGGTGCAGGACCGCCATCGGGAGCACCGTGAGCCGCATCGTCTCGCCGTGGGCCTCCGGGATGGTGAGCTCGAAGCGGAGGAGGTAGGCGGCGACCCACGCCACCATCACGATGGCCGTATAGATCGTGAATGCGATGATCCGCCGCCTGCGGGCGACGACGCGGTGGAGCTCGTTGACGAGGGTCCGCTCGCCCCGGTCGGCCGAAAGCCGCCAGAGTCCGAGGACCATGAGGAGCGCTCCACCCGACGAGATGAGGTAACGATCCGACACCCCGCCCCCGGCCGCGACCGTCGCTCCCGCGGCGAGGAGGGTCACGGCCGCGACGGCTGCCGCCACCCGGAGAAGCCGGCGCGACGGATGCCCCGCCCCCCGGCTGCCGTAGAGGCGGGCGACGGCGAAGGCCGGCACGATCAGCGCCACCTGCAGGGTGGGGAGCAGCAGTGATTCCACCCCGGCGAGTGACGCGGCGATCCACACCGCGACCCCGGAAAGAATCAGGTCTCCCAGAACGATCGGCACTCTCGTCATCTCCCGTGCGACCCTCTTGGTCGGGTGGGCGTGCGGCCGAAGTGGGCCAACCCGGCACGCCAGGCCTCCCCCGCATGGCGCAACCATCGTGCCGTTCGGGGAACGTCGCCGGGTCTTCGAGCCGATTGCCGCATTCTGCCGCCCTTCAGGGGGTGGTACCGTTCCCCCGGAATGCCCCGTTTCGAGCCGGATCGTTCGATGTGAATGTCCGAGCCGGCGTTCTGCACGATCGGAGCGCTGCGAAGGGGCGATGTGGGCGCCCGCACGCCCGACGCGCGACCGCGGCCGACCAACGTTTCGCGGCCGGGTGGTGTCTTCCCCCTGAAGACAGGCATCCACCCCCATCGCGGATTCGAAAGTGCTCAAGGCGCAGCTCAACCGACTGGTCGACTTTCGAAGCGATCGCGAGTTCCGCGGAATGCTGCAGGCGGCCGCCTACGGCTTCTGCATCATGTTCGCGTACTACATTCTCCGGGCCGTACGCGACGAGATCTCGGCCGCCGATCGCGGCAACCTCCAGCTGCTCTGGACGGCCGTCTTCTTCGTCATGATCGTCGCGGTCCAGGGGTATTCGTGGGTCGCATCGCGGTGGTCGCGGGGCGTCTTCGTACCCTTCGTGAACCGCTTCTTCATCGCCTGCCTCGTCGCCTTCTGGGCAAGTCTGGTCTTCCTTCCCGAAGGCGCGCGCCCCTGGATCGACCGCGTCTTCTACGTCTGGACGAGCGTCTTCGCCCTCTTCGTCGTCACCGTCTTCTGGGGACTCGTCGCCGACTGCTTCAACAGCGACCAGGGAAAGCGGCTCTTCGGCTTCATCGCGATCGGCAGCTCGGTGGGGGGGATCGCCGGGTCGGCCGTGACCTCACTCCTGGCCGTGCGGGTCGAGGTCTTCCTGCTGCTTCTCATCGCCTGCGTGCCCCTCGAGATGGCGTCGTGGTTCGCGCGGGGACTCCACCGCGGCTTCGGGACCGGCCAGGTACGCACCGCAGGGGAATCGGAACGGCCGTTGGCCGGAAACGCATGGAGCGGGATGAAGGCGGTCTTCGCCTCACGCTACCTCATGGGGATCGCGGCCTTCATCGCCCTCATGACCTTTGCGTCGACGGTGCTCTACTTCGCGCAGTCCGACCTCATCTACGCGGCCATGACCGACCGGGGGGAGCGCACCGCCTTCCTCGCGCGCATGGACTGGGTCGTCAACGTGCTGGCGATCTTCTTCGAGGTGTACCTTACCGCCCGCGTGATCAAGTGGCTGGGGGTGGGATGGACGCTGGCGCTGGTCCCGATCGTCGTGGCGGTGGGCTTCGTGGCCCTGGGCTTCTACCCGACGCTGTGGACGCTGGTCATCGTGCAGGTGCTCTATCGGGCGGGCCGCTACGGGCTCACCAAGCCAGCCCGGGAGGTGCTGTTCACCGTGGTCTCGCGCGAGGAGAAGTACAAGTCGAAGGCCTTCATCGATGTGGCCGTCTACCGGGGCGGCGATCTGGTGAGCGGCTGGATCTACGCGGGAGCCGCCGCCCTCGGGCTCACCATCGGCTCGATCGCCCTTCTCGCGGCCCCGGTGGGCGCACTCTGGGTCGCCGTGGGACTCGCCATCGGACGCCGGGGCGAGGCGCTGGCGGCCGAGAGCGCGGAGCCGCCCGCGGAGGCCCCCACGCCGGCCTGAACCGGTCTCACGGCCTGCCGGCCAGCTCCTCGCTGAGGCGGCGGAGGGCGTCGCGCGCCGCCGGATCGTATGCCTGGGCATGGCGCCGCCGATCGGGGGTCCCGTTCACGAAGAACTCCCCACTCGAAACCGCCCCTTCGTCGCCGTCCAGGAGCTCGAGAAGGTGGTCGCGCCCCTCCTGCACCGAGCTTCGCGCCTGCAGTCCCTGCCCCTCGATCATCCGGGTGTTCATCATCGTGGCCGGGTGGAGAGCGATGACCGAGACCCCGCTCCCCGCGTGGGCAGCCGCGAGGTCGACGGTGTGCATCACCTGCGCCAGCTTGCTCTGTCCGTAGGCGCGCCCGCCGCTGTACCCCTCCTCGAGCATCACGTTGTCGAAGTCGATCGGGGAACTCGCGATCGACGAGACGTTCACGATCCGGGACGGCGCGCTCGCCCGGAGGAGGGGGACGAGCTCTTCGGTCAGGAGCCAGGCGGCGAGGTAGTTCACCTGGAAGGTGAGTTCGTGGCCGTCTTCGCTCAGGCGGCGCTGCGGGTCGGTGACCGGGTAGATGCCCGCGTTGTTCACGAGGACGTCGAGGCGGTCGTAATCGCGCAGGATGTGCGCGGCCAGCGTCCGTACCTCGTCGAGCGAGCCGAAGTCGGCGGGGTAGAAGCGGGCCGATCCCGCGGTCTCGGCGTGGATCTCGTCCACGACTTCCCTCCCCCGCTCGACGCTCCGCCCGTGCACGATGATGTGGTCGCCCCGCTCCGCCAGGGCGCGGGCCACTTCGCGTCCGAGGCCGCTGGTCGATCCGGTGATCAGCACCACGCGCTGTGACGCCTCCGGCCCCACCCCGATCGGACCCGGGGCGGGCGCGGGGTGGGTGCCGGGCGTCGGGGTGGGAGACGGCGAGGGGGAGGAGCCCATGACGACGGCAGCTCCGAAGGTGAGGAGGGCGAGGGCGGGCGTGCGTGTGTTCATGCCTTCATCATACGGGCAGGCGCCGTGGGGCGCGCAACTACCGGCGCACGGGGTCGACTGCCGCGAACACGGGGGCCTCGGCCGCGGAGTACCCTGCGGCCCGATTGGCCGCGCGGAGCGATTCCAGCAGCAGTTCGGCCCGACCCGCCTCGGTGAGCGCCACGATCGAGCCGCCGAAGCCCGCCCCCGTGAGGCGGGCGCCATCGGCCCCCGCGTCGACGGCCGCCGCCACCAGGGCGTCGAGGCGGGGGTGACCGACGCCGCAGCGCCGCACGAGCGAATCGTGCGAGCCGAGCATCGCCGCTCCGAAGGCGGTGCGGTCGCCCGCCGCCAGGGCTTCCCACCCCTTCTCCACCCGCTCCGCCTCTGTCAGGAGGTGGGTGGTGACGGCAGCAGTGCGCGGGTCGAGGTGGCGGAGCGCGGCCTCGCGCAACTCCCCGGTGGAGCGGGCGGTGCGGAGGGCGGGCCAGCGGGACTCCATTCCGAAGAGAGGCGCGAGCACGGCGCAGGCGTGCTCGCCCCGCTCCCGGAGGGCGTTGTACGCCTCCCGGGCGGCCCCGCTCTTCTCCGCCCGGATCCCGGAGTGGGCGACGATCACTGCCCACCCCGGCGGGAGGGCCCGGCTCGTCCACCGCACCGGCGCGAACGAGACCCGCATCACCTCGCCGGGGCGGCCGCCCACGATGGCCGCCTGGTCCATTCCGCCGCCCGCCGTCCCGACGTAGCGTTCGCCGGCGGCCAGGAGATCGGCCAGACGCTGCGCGTCGGGGGGCGACCACCCGGCGTCGCGGTGACTCGCCAGCACGGCCCGCGCGACCGCCACCACCACTGCCGATGACGACGAAAGCCCCGACGCGACGGGAAGGTCGCTGTCGACGATTCCGTCGAGGCCGCCGAACGACCCCGGGGGCGCGAGGGGGGCGATGGCGGTGACCGCCGCCCGCACGTAGTTACCCCAGTGGCCCGGCGGATCGGGGCGCAGTCCGGGCCGGACCGGAACCTCGACCGGAGGGAATCGCGGGTCGGCGTTCACCAGGCGGACGATCCCGTCGCTCCGCCGGCGGAACCGGATCCCGATCCCGCGTGCGAGCGCCATCGGCAGGACGTCGAGGTCGTGGTAGTCGATGTGCTCCCCGAGCAGATTCACCCGCCCGGGCGCCCGCACGACCGCTTCCCCCGGCATCGTCAGGCCCGCACGATCTCCCACTCGGGGTAGCTCTGCCACCGCCCCCGCGTGAAGTCGGGGACCGCGACCGGACGGCTCCCGTTCGCGACCGACCACTCGGTCAGGGGACCCACCGCCGAGAGGGCGGCGGCGTCGTAGACGTTCATGTCGGTGGGGAGCCCCTCGCGGAGGCACTTCACCAGCCGGTAGTCCTCGAGAAAGTCCATCCCGCCGTGTCCGGCGCCGGCCGACATCTCCTCGAGGTCGCGCCAGAGGGGGTGGTCGAACTCGGCCAGGACGTCGGCATAATTCTCCCACCGGTGGTCGGGCGATCGCCCCGCGATGTGGAGCCGGTTGGGGTAGCCCTGGAAGAGTCCCCGCGTACCCTGCAGCATGTGGATGCGGGAGTAGGGACGCGGCAGATTCGTGTCGTGGACGACGTAGATCGTGCGCCCGCGAGCGGTCTTGATGAGCGTCGCGTTCACGTCACCGAGAACGAATTCCTCGTCGCGTCGAGGGTCGCCCTCCGGAAAGTTGTCGCGCGCATACTCCTGGAGTCCCCGGCTCGGGGAACTCATCGAGACCAGGTAGTCGAAGCGGTCGCCGCGGTTGATGTCCATGCAGTTGGCGATCGGACCCAGCCCGTGCGTCGGGTAGAGATTGCCGTTGCGCTCGCGGGAGTGCGCCCGTCTCCACAGCCCCTCGTTGGCTTCGGAGAACTTGATCGCGCGCAGGTCGTGCAGATACCCGCATTCGGCGTGGAACAGTTCGCCGAGCAGCCCCTGCTTCACGATGTTGAAGACCATCAGCTCGGGGCGGTCGTAGTTGCAGTTCTCCATCATCACGCAGTGCTTCTGCTGCGCCTCGGCGACCTCGACCAGCCGCCAGCAGTCCTCGATCGTGTACGCTGCCGGGATCTCGGTTGCCGCGTGCTTTCCGTTTTCCATCGCCGCGACGCAGACCGGCACATGCCACCGCCAGGGGGTCGCGGTGAAGACGAGGTCGAGGTCCTCGGTCTCGCACATGCGCACGAAATCGGTCTCGCCCTCTCCGTAGAGGGTGGGGCGCGGCCGGCCGTCGGCTTCGACCCACGAGGCGACCTCTTCCATGCGGGGCACGTCGATGTCGCAGAGGGCCACGACCTCGACTCCCTCGATGCGCAGGAAGTTGCGCACGTGCCCGCCTCCCTGGAGTCCCACCCCGACGAAGCCCACGCGCACCACGTCCAGGGGGGGCGCCCGGAAGGGCTCGGCGGGTGCCTGCGGGGCCACGCCGGAGGGGGGCTCGGGCGAAGGGGTCCCGTCGGGGCCCGTGGTGCGCGCACTGCCGGGGGCGGCGTCCTTGCTCACCGGTCCGCACCCTGCCAGGCCGCCGACCGCTGCCGCCCCCACCCCCAGTGCTCCGAGCTTGAGGAGTTCGCGGCGGTCGATGCGCGTGGGATCGGGGGTGTCGGAGGGACGACGCATGGGGGGACTCCGGATGAAGAAGTGGGGCCTCGGGGACGATCGACGGGGGCCGGGCGTCACAATGGGCCACCGGGTCGTTCGGTGTCAACTGTGGTAGTCCGCGCCCCGGTCGGCACAGTGGCCCGGGTGGGGTCGCGGGCGTACACTCTCGCACGAGGGTCGATCTTCGCCCCGCCCCCCCCACGCCCCCGACGACCCGATGAAGCCAGTCCGATACGCCCTTCTCGCGCTGGGCGCGACCATCGCCACGGGGATCACCGCCTTCGTCGCGGCTGCGGCCCCCTCCACCCCGCCCGCCGCCGTGCAGCCATCGCTCACCGTGATGACGTTCAATATTCGCTACGGCACCGCCGACGACGGGGATCACGCCTGGCCCCACCGCCGCGACCTGGTGGCCGGGATCATCACGCGGGAAGCCCCCGACGTCATCGCGATCCAGGAGGCCCTCGCCTTCCAGCTCGACGAACTGGCTCCCGCGCTCGACGGCTACCGCAAGGTGGGCGAGCACCGCGACGGCGGCGTGGGAGGGGAGTTCTCGGGACTCTACTTCCGCGAGGCGACCCTCGACCTGGTCGACGAAGGGCAGTTCTGGCTTTCACCCACCCCGCACGTGGTGGCATCGCGCGGGTGGGACGCCGCCCTCCACCGCACCGCCGCCTGGGTCGACCTCCATCTTCCGGGGCTCGAGGCACCGATCCGCATCTACGCGACCCACTTCGACCACCAGGGGGAGCGCGCCCGGGTCGAGAGCGCGCGCCTCATCACGCGGCACGCTCGCGAGGGGGGCCTGCGGACGCTCGTCCTGGGCGACCTCAATGTGCCCGACGGTGCGCCCGCGCTCGAGATCTTCACCGACGCCGGCTACCGCTCGGCCATCACCGTCCTTCACCCCGACGAGACCCGGGGCACCTTCAACGCCTTCTCCGACCCCGCCGGGGGGGCGGGCCGCATCGACCACATCCTCGTCGGACCGGGATTCGAGCTTCTCGAGGCACGGATCCTCGATGAACGGGTGGACGGCCTCTTTCCTTCCGACCACTTTCCCGTGGTCGCGGTGGTGCGCGTTCCGCTGCCGCCGTCCTGAAGGGGGCCTGCGATCAGCCGACGCGGCGCCGCTTGCGCTTCATGAAGTCCATCATGATGTACTGGCCGAGCGTCATCGTGCTCGTGAAGTACGCCTTCCCCCGCGCGATTTCCGACACCTTCTTCACGAACTGCACGAGGTAGGGGTCGCGTGCGAGCATGAAGGTGTTGATGAGGATTCCGCTCTTGCGGCATGCGGCCACCTCCTGGAAGGTCCGCCGCAGGATGTGGCCATCCATGCCGCCCGAGTTGGTGTAGACGCGCCCGTCGGGCATGGTGATGGCCGACGGCTTCCCGTCGGTGATCATGATGATCTGCCGCATCTCGTGCTTCTGCGCGGTGAGCAGACGGCGGGCGATCTCGAGACCCTCGGCCGTATTCGTGTGGAAGGGGCCAACCTGCGCCCTGGCGAGCTGCGAGAGGGGGATTTCCTGCGCGCGGTCCCCGAAGG
>CAYORZ010000028.1:0-11885 GCA_964406485.1 uncultured Gemmatimonadaceae bacterium
AAAGAAACTCCGCCATCCCCTCGATGAGCCAGAGGGGGTTGTTGAAGAGTCCCTGGAGTCCTGCTCCCGAACGGGATTGCGCCACGTTGTACTGGAAGGCGTGCACGATCTCGTGGCCCAGTACGTGATCGGTGTCGGCGTACGACCCCGTCAGTGGCATGATGATGCGGTTCTTCAGCGACTCCGTGACGCCCCCCGTCCCCTCGCCGATGAAGCCCGACAGGGTATTGGTCTGCTGGAAGTCCGGATGGTTCGCGTAGAAGATCAGCGGCTTGGACTGCTCGAACTCATGCTGGAAGGTGCGGGCCAGCCGCTCGTACCACCGCTCCGCCTGACGCGCGAGGTCGCCGATGACCTCGTCCATCTCGGAGTAGTAGTGGATGTCGAAGTGGTCGGTGCGGAGCACATGCCACTCGAAGTCGTCGTACTGGACCTTGTTGCGTCCGAAGTACTGCGCGGCCAGCGGGAGGGGGACCGCGAGGGGGGCCAGTACCGCGACAGCGACCAGGAGCGAGCCGAGGGGGCGGGTGAGGAGCCGGGTCGGAGTCATGGTGCACTGCCTCGATGGGATGAAAAGTGGCGCGTGGCGTGGGGCGTCGCCGTCGGCCGCGCATGGGGGAAACGATCGACCGCAGGCCCTCGCGACATCGACCGGCCCGCCGACGGTCGCGGGGTCGTCACCGCCGCCCCGCAATTGCGCGCCCCGCGGCCCGGGATACCTTAGAGGGTCCCGGCGTCAGCCCACGGCCCGACTTCTCGCAAGAACCCTGCCGAAGCCCGCGCGTTCCCCCGAGCCTGTACACCACGAGGTCCGCATGCGTCGTCTCCACGAGATTCTACGCCCGCGACTGCTGCTGCTTTCCGCGGGGGTGGTGATCGCGGCGGCGGGGTGCGGGGGGAGCGAAGGGGGCATCGACGCCCCGACACGGAGTGGGGTGATCGAGGTCGAGGTACCCGCAGGGGAGGGCAGTGGCCAGCCGTGGCTGTCCTCCAGAGGGGACGATCTCTGGTTGAGCTGGCTGGAGCCGGCCGGCGAGGGGTGGGCCTTCCGCTTCGCCGCCATCGGCGGGGGAGGGGGGCCAGCGGTGACGATTGCCGAAGGGCGCGACTTCTTCGTCAACTGGGCCGACGTCCCCTCGGTGACCCCCCTCCCCGGTGGGGGATTCGTCGCCCACTGGCTCGAGCGGAGCGGGGGCGCGGGGGTCGCGTACGGGGTGCGGGCGGTCCGGTCGGACGACGGTGTGGCGTGGTCCGACCCCTGGACTCCCCACGACGATTCCCCCACGGAGCACGGCTTCGTCTCGGTGCTCCCCGACGACGACGCCTTCGGCCTCGTCTGGCTCGACGGACGACGCTTCGTCGACGGTCCCGAAGGGCAGGCCAGCCACGAGATGACGCTCCGCCACCGGGAGGTCTCCGGGGCGGGTGACGCGGGGCCCGAGATCGTGATCGACAGCCGGGTCTGCGACTGCTGCCCGACGGACGCCGCCCGCACCGCGGGGGGGTGGGTGGTCGTCTACCGTGACCGCAGCGCCGACGAGATCCGCGACGTGCACGCCGTGCGGCTGGTCGACGGGGAGTGGTCGGACGGACGCCCCTTCCACCGAGACGGGTGGTTCGTCGAGGGGTGCCCGGTCGAAGGCCCGGCGGTGGTCGCCGAGGGCGACGAGGTGGCGGTGGCCTGGTTCACGGCAGCCGGCGCGACGCCCCGGGTGGTCGTGGCCTTCAGCGACGACCAGGGCGTGACCTTCGACGAACCCATCCGGGTCGACGACGGCGACCCCGTGGGCCGGGTCGGACTCGTGCGGGAGGAGGGCGGAGTGCGGGTGAGCTGGATCGAGGGGGTCGCCGGGGGCGACGCCGAATTGCGCCACCGCCGGGTCGAGCGGGCGGCGGCGGCAGGTCCGTCGGCCACCGTCACGGCACTCCGGGGAGCACGGGCGGCAGGGATCCCGCGGATGGCGCGCCACGGCGACGACGTCGTCTTCGCCTGGACCGAGGTCGACGGCGACGCGACCCGGGTGCGGGTGGCGCGGTGGTCGCCCTCCCCGGGGGCACCATGAACCGGCGGCTCGGAGGGTGGCTCGCGGCCGCCCTGGCCGCGGTCGCGCTCACGGGGTGCGGGAGCGACGCCCTCCCCCGCGCGCCGCAGGTGGGAGACCCGCTGCCGCCTCTCACCTTCGCGGCCCTCACCGCCCCCGACAGCCTTTCGTTCGGCGAGCTGGAGGGGCGTCCGGCGCTCGTCAACCTCTGGGCCACCTGGTGTCCGCCGTGCCGGGAGGAAATCCCCTTCCTCCAGGAACTGCACGAGACCTTCGGCCCCCGGGGACTCCGGGTGGTCGGGGTGAGCTCGGACCACTCCGGGGCGGTGGGTCAGGTGGAGTCGTTCCTCGCCGCGGCCGGCGTCACGTACGAGAACGTGCTCGACCCCCGCAGTTCGGCGATGGACGCCTTCCGGGTGATCGGACTCCCGGCCACCTACCTGGTCGACGCCGACGGACGGATCGCCTTCGCCCGCACCGGCCCGGTCTCCGAAGCCGACACGGCCTTTCTCGCCACCATCGAACGACTGGTCGCCGGAGGGGAGTCTGCACCGTGACCCTCGAATCTCTCGCTCTCGATACCGTCGAAACCCCGGCCGCCGTGGTCGAGCGGTCGGTGATGAGCGCCAACGCGAGCCGCGTCGCCGCGTACTGCGACCGTCACGGCCTCGCCTGGCGTCCGCACATCAAGACGCACAAGTCGACGCGGGTGGCCCGACTCCAGTTGGCCGCCGGCGCGCAGGGGCTCACCGTCGCCACCCCCCACGAGGCCGAGGTGATGGCGCGCGTCTGCACCGATCTCCTCCTCGCCTACCCCCCCGTCGGCTCGCGCAAGATCGAGCGGCTGATGGCGCTCCCCGATGAGGTCCGGCTGAGCGTCGCCGTGGACTCGCTCGACGTCCTCCGCCCCCTCGCCGCGGCCGCCCGCGCCACCGGTCGGTCCCTCGACATCCTGATCGAGGTCGACGTCGGGCTCCGGCGGGTGGGCGTCCAGGGGGTCGAGGCCGCGCTCCGCCTGGCCGAAGGGGTGGCCGGCAGCGACGGGGTGCGCTACCGCGGAGTCCTCTTCTACGCGGGACACCTGCGGGGGCCCCGCGACGAGATTGCCGACGGCCTCGCGCGGCTCTCGGCCGATGTGAGCGGGCTCCGCGACGCCCTCGAGCGCGAGGGGCTCCCCCCCGCCGTCGTGAGCGGAGGGACGACCCCCACCCTCTGGCAAAGCCACACCATCGAGGGGCTCACCGAGGTGCGCGCCGGCACCTGCATCTTCTTCGACCGCGACGGCCTCGCCGTCGGGGTGGCCGAGCCCGACGACTTCGCCTACACGGTTCTCGCCACCGTGATCAGCACCGCCGTCGCGGGGCAGGCGGCGATCGACGCCGGCTCGAAGGCGCTGGCCGCCGAACTGCGGGGTGACCTCACGGGGTACGGCGCGGTCCTCGGCCGGCCCGAGGTGGAGGTCGTGCGCCTCTCCGAGGAGCACGGCGTGCTCGACCTCTCGCATACGGATTGGCGCCCGGTCGTCGGGGAGCGGGTCCGGATCGTTCCGAACCACGTCTGCGTCTCGGTCAACCTCCAGGACCGGCTCCTCGTCGCCGATGACGGCGCGGTCGAGGCATGGCCGATCGAGGCCCGGGGCCGGCTGGGAGGTGCGCGGTGATGCAATCGGTCCGCCTGCTCGGCGTGGCGCGCGCTGCCGAGCTGCTGGAGGCGATCCGCGGCGTGCGGGCGCTCGTGATCGGCGATCTCATGCTGGACGAGTACCTCCAGGGATCGGTCGAGCGCATCTCGCCCGAGGCCCCCGTCCCCGTGGTGCGTATCGAGCGGGAGTGGTGGGCGCTGGGCGGGGCCGCCAATGTGGCGGCGAACGTCGCCGCACTCGGCGCGTCCTGCGAGGTGGTGGGCGTGGTCGGCCGCGACGCCGGCGGCCGACAGATCGAGTCGGCGCTCGCCGATCTCGGGGCCCGCACATCGGGGGTCGTCCTCACCAGCGACCGTCCCACGAGCGTGAAGACGCGGGTCATGGCCCGCAGCCAGCAGGTGGTCCGCTACGACCGGGAGGAGGCCGACGACGTCACGCCCGATGTGGAGGACCGGCTGATCGAGGCGGTGCGCCGCGAGGCCGCCGCGAGCGACGTCATCATCATCGAGGACTACAACAAGGGGGTACTCACCGGGCGGGTGATCCGTGCGATCATCGAGGTGGGACATGAAGTGGGGGCGCCCATCGTGGTGGACCCCAAGCGGTTGCGATTCTTCGACTACGGGGGGGTCACCCTCTTCAAGCCCAACGCCAAGGAACTCGCCGACGCCCTGGGCGAGCACCTCGCCCCCGACGATCCGGAGTGGATGGAGCGGACCCGGAGACGACTCGACTGCGCGATCCTCCTCCTCACCCTGGGCGAGAAGGGGGTCGCGCTCGCCTCCGACGGAGGCCACTTTCTCAGGATTCCGGCCGTGGCTCGCTCGGTCTACGACGTCTCGGGCGCGGGCGACACGGTGGTGGCGGTATCTGCCCTAGCCCTCGCGGCCGGCGCCGACCCCGTCGAGGCCGCGATCCTCGCCAACCACGCGGCGGCCCTCGAGGTCCAGAAGGCGGGGGTGGCCACCGTCACGCCCGACGAGATCCTCACGCACACACGAACCTTCCTCGCACGAGGCAACGCATGACCCTTCAGCGCATTCACACCGACGCCGCCCCGGCCGCGATCGGTCCCTACAGCCAGGCCATCGTCAGTGAGGGGTGGGTGTTCTGTTCCGGACAGATCCCCATCGACCCGGACACGATGGAGGTCATCGACGGCGACGTTGCCGCCCAGACCGAGCTCGTGATGCGCAACCTGGCGAAGGTCCTGGAAGCCGCGGGCGCGCGCCTCGACACGGTGGTCAAGACCACGATCTTCCTGGCCGACATGGCCGACTTCCAGGTCGTCAACGAGGTCTACGGACGCCACTTCGGGGACCACCGGCCGGCCCGGGCCACCGTGGCGGTGCGGGAGCTCCCGAAGAGCGTCTCGGTCGAGGTGGAGTGCATCGCACGGGTGGCCTGACGCTCGCGGGCGCCGCACCGGAGTCGGGGCCGTCCCCGACGCTCCGGCCGCGGCTTCGCGCACGACCGCCGCGGGCGGATGTTCGCGGGGGCGGAGGGGACCTGGTGGTCCCACCGGTCTTCAAAACCGGCTGGCCCGGTCAACCCCGGGTTGGTGGGTTCGATTCCCACACGCTCCCGCCACCCCGCCCTCCGGCAACGAGGCGGGGGCGGGCCTTCACTGCCCGCGCGGCTCTCGCCTATCTTCCACCCCGGTCGTCCGACCCTCGTTCTGCCTTCGCCCCTCACCCCTCCCGAGCGCGCCCGTGCGATCACTTCACCGGCTCCTCCTGACCGCGGCGCTGCTCCTCGCCGGACCGCTCGCGGCGGCGGGCCAGATCGACCCGCCGGTGACCGATACCGTGCCCGAGGGGCCGGCGCTCCTGCAGGCGTCGATCGATACGGCGTCGGTGACCCCGGTCGGGGCCTTCCTGCGCGCGGTCGCGATTCCGGGGTGGGGACACGCGGCCATCGGGTCGCACGGTCGCGGCGGCTTCTACACCGCCGTCCAGGCGGCCAACGTCTGGATGCTGGTCAAGACCCGCACCCGCCTGGGCGATGCGAAGGAGCTGCGCGGAGTCCGCGAACGCCACCTCCGCGCCGTCCTCGCCGCCGCGGGCGAAGTCGACGAGACCCGGATACAGACGGCGCTCGCCGCCGACCCCGAATGGGCTTCGGCCGACGGCCTGGTCGAGTCGCGTCAGCAGCAGTTCGAGGACTGGCTCGCCCTGACGATCTTCACCGTGCTCCTGAGCGGGGCCGACGCCCTCGTCTCGTCGCACCTGCAGGACTTCCCCCAGGTGACTGCAGCGCCCGTGGGGGATGGGGGGCGGATGGAGGTCGGCGTCACCTTCCCCCTCGGGGGGCGGTAGCTTCCGCAGCGTGGGGGATCAGGGCTGCCCGGAGGGGTGCCCGTCGTCCGGAGTCCCGTCCGGCGACCAGTAGAGAAGTTCGGGCTCGCGTTCCACCTCGAGGCGGACCCAGCTGCGGTGGTGCACCCAGTCGCCGCTGTTCACGTACCACCGCCCGGGCGCGACCTCGATCCGTAGCGGGATATGCGTGTGCCCCAGCGCGATCATGTCGAGGTCGCCCCGTCGGAGGAGTTCCTCCCGGGCCCACCCCTCCAGGACGGCCGAGCGCGCCACCTCGGCCTCGGTCGGCTCGCTCGTCCGTCCGGCCGTGAACGAGACCCCGCCCGCCACCCGTCCCCCGATGTCGGGGTGCAGCCAGCGGAAGGCCCAGACGAAGGGGCGGCTGCGGAGAACCGCGCGCAGCACCTTGTAGCCGGTGTCCCCCGGACCGAGCCCGTCGCCGTGCGCGACCAGCACCCGCCGCCCCGCGAGTTCCAGCTCGACCGGCGCGCGGTGGAAGCGGACCCCGATCTCGTCTTCCAGGACCGATCCCCCCCACCAGTCGTGATTCCCACCGGTGAGGTGCACGTCGACTCCGGCCTCGACCAGTTCGGCCAGGAGGGCGAGCGTCCGGCTGTGCCCGCGGGGCACCACCCTCCGGTACTCGAACCAGAAATCGAAGAGATCGCCGTTGAGCACGACCGTCCCCGCCTCCGACCCCGACCAGCGGAGCCACCGGTGAAAGTCGCGCACGCGGGTCTCGGATACGGCGCCCAGGTGGACGTCGCTGGCGATATGGACGGTGGACCTCGACATGGCGTCGCAAGGTAGACGACGGATCCCGGGGGTACAACGGCGCCCATTTCGTTCCCTCCCGGGGGACCTTACTTTCACACCTTGCGCCGCGGGGTCCCCGGGTCTTGCGTGCGCCTTCGGGAAACGACCATGACGTCTCGACCAGGCCCGACCTTGCGCCCCACTCCTCGCCGCCGCCCTCCGACCCGGATGGTGCTCCGCTCCGCCGGCCTGCTTGCCGTTCTCGGCGCTGCCGCCTGCAGTTCGGGGCGGGTCGTCGTGCTCGAGGCACCGGTCAACGCGCAGGAGATCGTGAGCCGTCTCGAGGCACAGGAGCGGCTGAGTACGCCGCTTCGCGTCGTCTTCGACTGGCAGATGAGCGAGCAGGGGGTGCGCGTCGACGGGCGGGGATCGGCCCGGATGGAGCCCGCGTACAAGGCGCGCCTCGACCTCTTTCTCGGCAACAACGAGCCCGCCGGCTCGGCCGCCGCCTTCGAGGACGACATCCGGATCCCCACCCGCGTCCCCCCCCAGGTCCTCCCCCCGGCCAACCTCCTCTGGAGCGCGCTCGGGGTCTTCCGCCCGGGGCTCGGCACGGCGCTGCTCGGAGCGGAGCGGGTCGAAGGGGGGGTCCACCTCGTCTACGGACTCCCGGGCGGCGAGCGGGCCATCTACCGCGTGGTCGACGGACGGGTCGTGCGCGTCGAGGTCAGCCGTGACGGCACGGTGCTGAAGCGGCTCACCCTCGAGCGCGACGAGCACCGGATTCCGGTCGAGGCCGTCTACCGCGACCTGGTCGAGGTCCGCGAACTCCGCCTCGTGCGCGAATCCGTGGTCCAGACCGAGCCCTTCCCCCCCGACATCTGGATGCCCTGATGATCGGTCGCTGGGCCTCTGCTCTCGCCGTGATCCTCCTGGGCGCGGGGTGCTACTCCTTCCAGGCGGGCACCGGACTGACCGGCGTCCGGACCATCGCGATCCTCCCCTTCGAGAACACGACCACCCGGCTCGAGGTCACCCAGGACGTGCACGACCTCCTGGTGCGCGAACTCCCGGGGTCCCTGGGACTCCGCCTCGCCGGCGAGGATCAGGCCGACGTGGTGGTGCGGGGGGCGATCACGACGTACGATCTCCAGGCGCCCAACTACCGGGCGGGCGAGCCCGGGCAGGCGGCGCAGGTGCTGCAGCGCCAGGTGGTGCTGACGGTCAATGTGGAAATTCTCGACATGCGCGAGCGTACGGTGCTCTGGTCCGGTAACTCGATCCGGGCGCAGGGCGAGTACCTGGAGGCGAGTGAGACCGAGGAAATCGGCAAGGCCGAAGCCCTCGAATCCCTGATCCAGCAGATCGTCGACGGCGCGCAGTCCGACTGGTAGCACGCCGCCGCCACTACCCCATCCAGATACGGGCTCCATGAACGGGTCCGTTCCCACCGACGCTAGAGGAGGACGCACTTCGATGCCGACCAAGACGACACGAGGGTTTCTCGGACTCAGCTACCCGATGAAACTCGTCGCCCTGGTGCTCCTGGCCGGATTGCTCTGGACGGGGGGGACGCAGTCCCGCGCCGAGGCTTCGGCACCCGAGGTCGCCACCGTGACCGACGCCGCACCCGCTGCGGCGGAGTCCTCCGGGAACCGCGTCGCCGTCACCACGCAGGAAGTGGAACCGGTCGACGCCGCGGCGGCCCCCGCGCCCGCCCCGGCAGACGATCACGGGGCCGACCCGGCGACCTTCTTCCTCGTGCTCGTCGGCATCCTCATCGTCGCCAAGCTCCTCGGCGAGGGGGCAGAACGGATCGGGCAGCCGGCCGTTCTCGGCGAACTCATCGCCGGACTCATCCTGGGGGCGAGCGTTCTGGGGGTGGTCCCCGCCGCCGGCCCGATCGCCGACGTGATCCACCTCCTGGCCGAGGTCGGGGTGGCGATCCTCCTCTTCGAGATCGGACTCGAGACCGACCTCGCCGAGATGTTCAAGGTCGGCACCTCGTCGGTGATGGTGGCCCTCGTCGGGGTCGTCCTCCCCTTCGCGCTCGGGACGGGATACTGGTACTGGGCCGACCCCGCGATCGGCGCGCACCCGCCGGGAATCACCCATATGGTGGTCTCGATCTTCGTGGGGGCCACCCTGACCGCCACCTCGGTGGGAATCACGGCGCGCGTCCTCACCGACCTGCGTCTGATGCACCGGGCGGAGTCGAAGATCATCATCGGGGCCGCCGTCATCGACGACGTGCTCGGCCTGGTGATCCTTGCCGTGGTGAGCGGGCTCGCGGGAGGCGCCGTCCTCACGGGCTTCGGAATCGCCCGGACCTTCATCGTCGCGGTCGGCTTCCTGGTCGTCGCCGTGATCGTCGGCAACCTCATCGCCCCGAGACTGTTCGGCCTGGTCGACAAGATGCGGGTCCGGGGCGTGCTGCTGGTGAGCAGCTTCTGCTTCGCGCTCCTCTTCGCCGCGCTGGCGGCCAAGGCGGGGTCGGCGATGATCATCGGAGCGTTCGCGGCCGGGATCGTGCTCAGCTCGGTCAACCAGTTCGACCTCATCGTCGAGCGGGTGGAGCCGGTGGCCGACATCTTCACCCCCATCTTCTTCGTCTCGGTGGGGGCAGCGGTGAATGTGGGACTCTTCATCCCGGGGAGCGCCGACTTCAATCCGGAAGTCCTGGTCGTGGGCGGACTCCTCGTGGTGATGGCCGTGATCGGGAAGCTCCTCGCCGGCTACGTGGTCGGGTGGGGCAAGCAGAAGCTCAACCACGCCGCGATCGGAATCGGGATGGTTCCGCGGGGTGAGGTGGGACTGATCTTCGCGGATATCGGACGGCGGGCGGGAATCCTCTCCGACGCGACCTTCTCGGCGATCCTCATCATGGTGATCGTCACCACCTTCATCGCTCCGCCGCTGCTGAAGATCTTCTTCAAGCCGAAGGAGGCAGATCCGGGGATCCGTCCGGCGGTCGGGCACGGGAATTGACCCTCCCGCTCCCCCCCTCCGCGGCAAAACTCCTCACCCGGGACCGTCTCGTGTCGCTGCACGGACGGCCCCGGGCGGGGCGGGTGGTCTTCACCAACGGCTGCTTCGATCTCGTCCACCCGGGACACGTGGCGTACCTCGAGGCTGCCCGCGCCCTCGGTGACGTCCTCGTGGTGGGGGTCAATACCGACGCCTCCGTCCGCAGGCTCAAGGGGGAAGGCCGCCCCCTGGTCGGCGAGGAAGACCGGGCCCGGGTCCTGGCGGGGCTCGCGGCGGTCGACGCGGTGACCCTCTTCGACGAAGACACCCCGGCCGAACTCATCGCCGCCCTCCGTCCCGACGTCCTGGTCAAGGGAGGGGACTACACCCTCGACGGGATCGTCGGCCGAGAGGTGGTGGAGGCCGATGGCGGAACCGTGCGGGTGATCCCCTTCCTGCCGGGCTACTCCACGACCGCCCTCGTCGACCGCATCCGCGGGACAGGGGACGCCGACCGATGACGCGCCGCGCCCCCGACGCCCTCCGGCCGCTCACCCTCGAGCCGGGGTGGGCACCCTACGCCGAAGGGTCGTGCCTCATCGCCGCGGGCCACACCCGGGTCCTCTGCACGGCGTCGGTCGCCGAGACGGTCCCCGCCTGGCGCGAGGCTTCGGGGAAGGGGTGGGTGACGGCCGAGTACGGGATGCTGCCGCGCTCCACGCACACCCGTCGCTCCCGCGAACGGGACGGCATCGACGGCCGCACCCAGGAGATCCAGCGCCTCATCGGGCGCTCCCTCCGCTCGGTGACCGACCTCGCGGCTCTCGGCCCCCGGACGATCACCCTCGACTGCGACGTGCTGCAGGCCGACGGGGGAACGCGCACGGCCGCGATCACCGGCGCCTTCGTTGCGCTCGCCCTGGCGTGTCGCTCGCTCGTCGAGGGGGGACTCCTGACCGCCTCGCCCCTCCGCGAGGGGGTGGCGGCGGTCAGCGTGGGCATCGTCGACGGGGTGCCCTCGCTCGACCTCGACTACCGGATGGACCGTGACGCCCAGGTCGACATGAATGTGGTCGCGACCGCTTCGGGCCGGCTGGTCGAGGTGCAGGGAACAGCCGAGGGTGACCCGTTCACCCGCGAGGAGCACGACCGCCTCCTGGACCTCGCCCTTGCCGGCATCGAGCGCCTGCTGGTCATCCAGAACGACGCCCTGGGGGGCAGGCGATGAGGCTTCTCGTCGCCACCCGCAGCGCCGACAAGCTTGCCGAGATCCGGACGATCCTGGCCGCGGTCCCCGCCCTCGAGGTGGTCGGCGTCGACGACCTCGGCCTCGAGGTCCTTCCCGAAGAAGACGACCTCGAGCCGTGGGACACCTTCGAGGCCAACGCCGAATCGAAGGCACGCCACTTCTTCCGGCGGACCGGGCTCCCGACCGTCGCCGACGATTCGGGCCTCGTCGTCGACGCCCTGGGGGGACAGCCGGGGGTCCACTCCCGGCGCTTCGCCCCGGGTGATTCCGAGGGACGGGAGCGGGACCGGGCCAACAACCGCCACCTGGTGGCGCTCCTCGACGACGTCCCGCCCGCCGAGCGGACGGCCCGCTACGTCTGTGCCGTGGCGCTGGTCGAGAGCGAAGACGGCCCCGCCCGCCACCTCCGCGGCACCTGCGAAGGTCGGATCCTGACCGAGGAGAGGGGCACGGGGGGCTTCGGGTACGACCCCCTCTTCTTCGTTCCCGACCTGAACCGCACCTTCGGCGAGGTCTCGGCGGCCGAGAAGCACACCCACAGCCACCGGGGTCGGGCCTTCCGCGCCCTGGCGGAGCTGCTGGCCTCCCGGCGCTGACCGCCCCGGCCCCCGGGCGCCGCTGCCCCGTCCCGCGCCGGGGACTGGGTCGCCGCCTCCGGGAGAGGTATCTTGGGGTGCGCTGCGCCCGGTGGGCGCGGCGTGACGGGGCGTGGCGCAGTCCGGTAGCGCGCCTGCTTTGGGAGCAGGAGGTCCCGGGTTCGAATCCCGGCGCCCCGATTTCGCGGGGGGGAGATTCCCCCTGGCGCCCGCGTCGGGCGGTCCCCCAACCTCCATCGGTCCGCATGGACGACCACGCCACCCCCTCCGCCTCCCCCCGGTCCCGGGATGGCGGTGCGCCCCCGGACGATGCCT
>CAYORZ010000029.1:0-11699 GCA_964406485.1 uncultured Gemmatimonadaceae bacterium
ACCGGCTGCGGCGAGAGGATCCGGGTCCACTCGCCGGGGACCGCCCCCTCCGAGACGAAGCCGGAGCCGTCGGGGTCGGTCGAGCGGGCACCGACCACGAGCTCGGCTTCGCCCGAGATGACCTGCACCTCGGCCATGATCGTCACGTTGTACGCAGTGTTGGGCTCCAGGGTGAACGCGCGTTCGGCCCACACCTGATCATTCCCGCCCACGAGGTTCAGCTCCAGGTAGCGGTCGCCTTCCGAAGCCTCGCCGCTGACGATCGCGCCCGTCCCGAGCGAGCCCGTCGCCCGGTCGACGAACCACCCGTCGAGTCCGGATTCGAACGAGGTTTCGACCTCGACCTCGGGAATGAGGGTGAGGGATTCGGTGCGGTCGCACGCGGTGGTGGTGACGGCGACGACGGCGACGGCAGCGAGGGCCGAAAGACGGATCATGATCATGGCTCGTGAAAACGGGTGGAGGTCCGAAGTCGGAAAGTATAACGGGCGACGCAGCGCTCGACAGACTCCGGAGCGATCGCTAGCCTGCCCGCAGCAGGAATCGTGCTCACCACTGCGGGTGGGATCATCGGCCGGCGCACCGACTTCGGCGTCCCGATCCGGCCCGCCCCCGGGGCCGGGGGGTGCCGCGTTCCGTGCCGCCGCTCTCGCCCCTTCGCCCGATGCTTCGCCGCCGCCCACCGCCGCCCGCCGCCCCCCATGAATCCCGACCGCTTCCGTCGTCTCCGCCGTGCCCTGGCCCGGCGCCAGCCCGATCTGACCGTGCTGATGGAGGGGGTGCACAAGGCACACAACCTCTCTGCGGTGGTGCGCAGTTGCGAGGCCGTGGGCGCGCTCGAGGTCCACTCCGTCGTCGTCGAGGGGCAGGCCGACCTCCACCCTGCGGTCTCGGCGGGGGCGGCGCGGTGGGTGCCGCTCCGTCGGTGGGCGTCGATCGACGAGGCGGTCGCCGCCCTGCGCGACGCCGACTTTCGTCTGATCGCCGCCCACCCCGACCCCCGTGCCGTGGACTTCCGGTCGCTCGACTACACCCGCCCCACCTGCTTCGTGGTGGGATCGGAGCTGCGGGGCCTCGGCGAGCGCGCGCTGGAGCTCGTCGACCAGACGGTGACCGTGCCGATGATGGGGGTCGTGAGTTCCCTCAACGTGAGTGTGGCGAGCGCGGTCCTTCTCTACGAGGCCCAGCGGCAGCGGGACGAGGCGGGCCTCTACGACGCGAGTCGCCTCCCGCCCGAGCGTTTCGACCGGTTGCTCTTCGAGTGGGCCCACCCCGAAATCGCGCGGCGCTGTCGGGAGGCGGGGGTCGACTACCCGCCCCTCGACGACCACGGAGCCCTCCTGCAACGCCCGGTCTTCGCCGTCCCCCTCGAGCCCGACGAGGGGTGAGGCGAGCCACGCCCCCTCCTGCTCGACGGCTAGTCCGTCCGGCCCAGCTGGTGGCGGAGAGAGGATTCCAGGTCGGGGTGGCGGAAGTTGTAGCCGGCGGCGAGGGCGACGGCGGGCCGGGCCCGCTGCCCCTTCAGGAGCAGTTCGTCACCCATCTCGCCCAGCATCGCCCGCACGGCCAGTTTCGGGACGGGAACGAGGGTGGGGCGACGCAGGACCCGTCCCAGGACGTCGGTGAAGGTCGCGTTGGTGACGGGGTGGGGACCCGTCGCGTTCATGGGCCCCCGGATCCCTTCGTTCATCAGGGCGAGATGGAAGAGCGCGACGCAGTCGTCCAGGTCGATCCACGGCACGTATTGACGCCCGTTCCCGACCCGTCCCCCGAGACCCGACCGGAAGGCGGTCGTGAGGAGCGGCAGCGCGCCCCCGGTAGGGGTGAGCACGAGGCCGCTCCGCATCTTCACCACGCGCACGCCCGCGCCTTCCGCCCGGCGGGCGGCTCCCTCCCATTCGACGCAGAGCTCGGCGAGAAAGCCCTTTCCGGGCGGACTCGTCTCGGTCAGGATCTCGTCCTTCCGCCCTCCGTAGTAGCCAACGGCCGACGCCATCACCAGGGTGCGCACGTCGTGGAGTCCGGCCACGGCGCGGGCAATCGTGCGCGTGCCCCGCAGGCGGGATTCCCGGATCGCCCGCTTCTTCGCCTCGGTCCAGCGCACCCCGTTGATCGGCTCGCCCGCCAGGTGCACCACGGCATCGACGCCGCGGAGTCCCTCGACGTCGATTTCCTCCTTCATCGGGTCCCAGTGGACCGTCCCCTCGTCGTCGCTCGGACGCCCCCGCACGATCCGTACGACGCGGTGTCCTCCGGTGGTGAGAAGGTGGGTGAGGGGTGTGCCCAGGGTGCCACTCGAACCGGTAATGGCCACCGTGAGACGGGGTTGTGCCTTCCACTTCTCGTGAAGGGCGAGGTCGTGCTCAAGGCGACGAGTTCGGAAGTCGAATCCTGCTTCCAGATCGCTCTGGACCCTGGGGCCGGCGAGCAACTCCCCCGCGGTGCCGCCGGGGGGTTCCCATTCGATCGTGTCGGTGATGCGGGTGCCCCCGTCGGGGGTGGGCTCGAAGTCGTGCTCGTGGCGCCACGTCCGGAAGGGACCCCGGCGCTGAACATCGACGAAGCGCCGGTCGCGCTCGTACTCGGTATGCTCGACTTCCCACGTGAGGTCGAGCGGTCCCTTCTGGAGGGCGAGTTCGACCACGCCGCGGTCGGCGAGGCCGCCCTCCTGCCGCACGACCTGCAACCGCTCCCACGGGGGGGTCAGCCGTTCGAGGGCCCCGGGGCGCTCGTGCCAGGCGAAGACGTCGGAGACGGGGTGAGGGACGGTGATCGACCGGCGGAAGACGGGCATCGACGGGGTCCTCTTGCAGGGTACGGGCAATCCGGGGGCGCGGCCCGGAGATGCGCCGGGCGTGCGGCGTGCCGGACCGGGTCGCACGGCGCGACGTCGGGAGTCGCGGGCAGGCTCGACCCGACGGCGGAGTCGCGGGAGATACCCGGAAGGCGGGGCGGCGTTCGCCCCGGGGGCGCGGGGTCAGTCCAGCGTGCCGAGGATCCGGGTGAGTTCGGCGTCGGCCCGTCGGGCGGCCCGGACCAGGTCGTGGGCTTCGCCCCGGCTGCGGGCCCGCTCCCCGGCGGCGCTCGACCGTTCGAGCGCGGCCGCGAGGCCACTCACCTCCACGGCCCCCACGTTGGCCGCACTCGACTTGAGGGCGTGCGCCGCTCGGTGGGCGCCGTCGAGATCGCCCCCGTCGGCCACCCCCGCCTCGATCTCCGCAAGGCGCTCGGGGGCCGTCTCGAGGTAGAGCCGGAGCAGTTGGGCGAGCAGCGGCCGGCCGCCCCACTCGGCGAGCCGGTCGTGTGTGGCCTTGTCGACGATGGTGTGGTCCGACAAGGGGTTGTGGCCTGTAACCTCAGACACGACGTGAGATGTCACGGGCGGCGGTCCGGATCGCCTCGACCCCGCGGGCGGGCCCTTCGGGGTGACCGAAGAGTGCCGAGCCGGCCACCAGGACTTCGGCGCCCGCCTCCACCACGTCGCGGGCGGTTTCGGTCGAGACCCCGCCGTCGACCTCGATCACTGCCGCAGACCCGGTCTCGTCGAGGAGGGCGCGGGTGGCCCGGAGGCGATCGAGGGCGCCCCGGATGAACGACTGCCCGCCAAAACCCGGGTTGACCGACATCACGAGCACGAGATCGAGGTCCAGCGCGATGTCGCGCAGCAGTTCGACCGGGGTGGCCGGATTGATCGCCACACCGGGCGACACCCCCAGCTCCCGAATCTGCTGCACGGTGCGGTGCAGGTGGGGCGATGCCTCGAGGTGCACCGTCAGCACGGCCGCACCGGCGTCGGCGAAGGCCTCGAGGTAGCGCTCGGGGCGCTCGATCATCAGGTGTACATCGACGGGAAGGTCGGTCGCTCGGGCCACGGCCGCGGTCACGGCGGGTCCCATGGTGATGTTGGGGACGAAGTGTCCGTCCATGACATCCACATGGATCCAGTCGGCCCCGGCCGCCTCGACGGTTCGCACCTCTTCGGCGAGAGCGCCGAAGTCGGCCGAGAGGATCGAGGGGGCGATCCGTACAGGGCGAGCGTTCACCGGTCTCCTCCTCGTCGGCGGATCACTACTCCCGACTCGCCCGCGAGGATCACCTCGTCGGCGACGTCCAGGAAGAGGCCGGTTGCCACCACGCCGGCGCGCGCGCGCATCCGCTCCTCCACTTCGAAGGGGTCCTCGATACCTTCGTGGAAGTGCGCGTCGATGATGAGGTTGTGATTGTCGGAGCGAATCGCACTGCCGGACTCGTCGACCCGCAGGACGCCCCGTGCCCCCAACGCGTCCAGGGCAGTCAGGTGCGTTTGCCACCCGAACGGCACCACCTCGATCGGGAGGGGCGCACGCGTGCCGAGGCGCGACACCTCCTTCCCCTCGTCGGCCACCACCACGAAGGCCTCGGCGGCCTGCACCACCATCTTCTCGCGCAGGAGCGCGCCCCCGAGCCCCTTCACCAGGTCGAGGCGCGGGTCGACCTCGTCGGTGCCGTCGATCGCCAGGTCCAGCGGCGACGCCTCGTGGAGGTCGAGGAGGGGGATCTGTCTCGCCTCGGCCAGCGCCCGCGTGCGCTCCGACGTGGGAACGGCCGTCACGTGGGCGAGGGTGCCGTCGCGGAGGGCATCCCCGAGGAGGTCGATGAAGTGGGCCATCGTGCTGCCGGTGCCGAGGCCGAGGCGCATCCCGGAGGCGACGCGGCCGAGCGCCTCGCGAGCGGCGGTGCGCTTCAGGGCGTCGTGCGCGTCAGGGGTGGCAGTCATCCGGGTCGTGGGGTGAATGGAACGGGGAGTTGAAGCGACGCACGCCAAGGTAGGTCCGGACCGGTCCCCGCGTCCACACTCCCCCCTGCTCTTCCCCGGGGGTTGACGCCGGCGTGGGGTCCCCCCATTGTCGGAGCATGCTGACTCACGCGACCACCGCTGCGCTCTTTACCGAGCGATACTGGTTTATCGGCCGAGGTGCCGAGAGCCGGGCGGTTGCGTGCGCCGGGAGCTGACGCTCCTCGACGACCACCCCACCGGGCCCTCGGACGCGATTCCGGGGGCCCGGTTGTCGTTTCGGCCTTCGGTGATCGCCCCGCCGGCCTCAACCGAGACCGTTCATGATCATCGTGACCCGCCCGGATGTGACCCCCGACCAGGTCGACCACATCCGGGAGCGCATCGAGTCGCTCGGACTGCGCACCCACCTCTCCGTCGGTGAACATCGCACCGTCATCGGATGCCTCGGCGACGAGAGCCGCCTCTCGGGGCTTCCCCTCCTCTCGATCCCCGGCGTCGAGGCGGTCCACCCCGTGCTCGACCCCTACAAGCTCGCGTCCCGCAGCTTCTCGTCCGAGCCCACCCGCGTCCCCTTCGGGACGACGGCGATCGGGGGCGACGAGTTCGTCGTGATCGCCGGTCCCTGCAGCGTCGAGGGTCCGGAGATGATGCAGGCCACCGCCGAGCGCGTGGCCGACGCGGGAGCGCGTGGAATCCGCGGAGGTGCCTTCAAGCCGCGCAGCTCGCCGTACTCCTTCCAGGGGCTGGGCGAGGAAGGACTCCGGATCCTGGCCGAGGCGCGGCGGGCCACCGGACTCCCGGTCGTGACCGAGGTGATGGACACGCGGCAGGTCGAAGTCGTGGCGGGCTACGCCGACGTCCTGCAGATCGGCGCGCGCAACATGCAGAACTTCGCGCTCCTCACCGAAGTGGGGCGCCTGCACCGCCCCGTGCTCCTCAAGCGGGGCATGTCGGCGACGATCAAGGACCTTCTCCTGGCCGCCGAGTACATCATGAGCCAGGGCAACATGCAGGTGATCCTCTGCGAGCGGGGGATCCGCACCTTCGAGACGGCGACGCGCAACACCTTCGACCTCGCCGCGATCCCCGTCCTCAAGCGGGAGACCCACCTTCCGGTGGTCGCCGACCCGAGCCACGCGGGCGGGCAGCGTGACCTGGTGGCGCCCCTGAGCTACGCCGCGGTGGCCGCCGGCGCCGACGGCCTCATCGTCGAGGTGCACCCCCGCCCCGACTAGGCGACCTCGGACGGCGACCAGTCGCTCACCTTCGCCGAGTTCGAGGGACTGATGGCGGGACTGCGTCCCTTCACCGACGTGGTGGGACGCACCCTGGCCGGCTCCGGCACCTACTCCTCGAGCGCCGACCGCGCCGCCGTGAGCTGAGCCTCGACCGCCGGCCGGGCCGTTCCCCCCGGGACGGCCCGGCTGTCGGCCGAGCGGTCCCAGTCGAAGAGGCCGTGCACGTCGGCGTCGAAGGCAGGGTGGACCGCGCGGTATTCCTCGAGGGTGAGTTCGGGGAGCGAGACGCCCCGCTCCTCCATGAGGCGCACGATGCGGCCGATCGCCTCGTGGCTGCGCCGGAAGGGGACCCCACGCCGGACCAGGTAGTCGGCGAGGTCGGTGGCCCACAGCTGCGAATCGAGCCGCTCCCGGATCCGCTCCGGGCGGAAACGGGCCGTCGCCACTGCCCCGGCCAGCGCGGGGAGGACGAGGGTCAGGGTGTCGACGGTGTCGAAGACGAGCGACTTGTCTTCCTGCAGGTCGCGGTTGTAGCCGGTCGGGAGGCCCTTCAGAAGGGTGAGCAGCCCGGTGAGGTTGCCGACGAGCCGCCCCGACTTGCCGCGTACGAGTTCCGCCACGTCGGGATTGCGCTTCTGCGGCATCAGCGACGAGCCGGTCGAGTACCCGTCCGCAAGGCGGATGAAGGAAAACTCGGCCGACGAGAAGAGCACGAGGTCTTCGGCGAGTCGCGAGAGATGCACGCCGATCAGGGCTCCGGCGAAGAGGAGCTCGGCCAGGAAATCACGGTCGCTGATCGCGTCGAGCGAGTTGGCCGAGACGGAGTGGAAGCCGAGGTCACGAGCGAGTGCCTCACGGTCGATCGGAAAGGGACACCCCGCCACCGCCCCACTCCCGAGGGGAAGGACGCCCGCCGACCGGGCCGCCGCCCGCACCCGCTCGCGGTCGCGCAGCAGCGGCCAGAGGGCAGACAGCGCCCAGTGTGCGGCGCGGATCGGCTGCCCCTGCTGGAGGTGCGTGTACCCCGGCATCACGATCTCCACCCCCTGCTCGGCCAGCTGCACGAGGGCGTGGCCGAGTGCCGTGAGGGCGGCGTCGAGGTCCTCGGCCACGTCCCGCGCCCAGAGGCGGAGGTCGGTCGCGACCTGGTCGTTGCGGCTCCGTCCGGTGTGCAGCTTGAGCGCCACCTCGCCTGCCTCCTCGGTGAGGAGCCGTTCGACGAGGGAATGGATGTCTTCGTCGGGGGCATCGAGGGGGACCCCGTGGGTTGCCAGCCGCGCCTCGACCCCGTCGAGCCCGCGGAGGAGGGCGGCCACTTCGTCGTCGGTGAGGACCCCGGCTCCGCCCAGCGCGCGCGCCCACGCCCGGCTTCCCTGGAGGTCGTGCCGCCAGAGGCGGCGGTCGACGTCGAGCGAGAGGTTGAGCGGGACCATCGCCGGGGCCATGCCCTCGTCGAAGCGCCCGCCCCACAGCGCCGCTGCTCCTTCCTGCGTCACGCCGACCGCTCCAGTGCCCGTCGGATCCGGTCTGCAGCGTCGTCGATTTCGGCCTCGCTCACGTTGAGGGGCGGGAGGAGGCGGATCACGTCGGCGCCGGCCGAGCAGAGCAGGAGGCGTTCCTCGCGGGCGGCGGCCACCACGTCGGAGGCCGGACGGTCGACGACGAGTCCCTTCATGAGGCCCCTTCCCCGGAAGGCCGTGGCCCCGATCCCCTCCTGCACGATCCCGTCGAGTGCGTGGTCGAGGTGCTCCGCCTTCTCGCGCACACCCGCGAGGAAGGATGGGGCTGCGACCGTGCGGAGCACCGCGCGCGCCACGTGGGCGACGAGCGGTCCTCCTCCGAACGTCGTGCCGTGATCTCCGGGACGCATCGCGGCCGCCACATGGCGCGCGAGCACCACCGCCCCCATGGGCAGCCCGCCGCCGAGCGGTTTGGCGAGCACGAGGAGGTCGGGCGTGACCCCGGCCGCCTCGAAGGCGAAGAGGTCGCCCGTGCGGCCGAGACCGCACTGGATCTCGTCGAAGATGAGCGCGACCTCACGCTCGGTGCAGAGGGCCCGCAACTCGCGCAGGAAGTCGGCGGGAACGGGGCGGATACCGCCCTCGCCCTGGACCGGCTCGAGCACGACGGCTGCAGTCGTCCCCCGGTCGACCGCGGCCCGGACCGATTCGATGTCGCCCACCTCGGCCCAGCGGACGCCCGGCATCAGGGGCTCGAAGGGCTCCCGGTAGGCGGGGCGGTCGGTGGCGGCGAGGGTGCCGAAGAGGCGGCCGTGGAAGGAGCCGCGGAAGGCGACGACCCCGGTGCGTTCCCCTCCTCCGGTCCACCGGCGCGCGAACTTGAAGGCCGCCTCTCCTGCCTCGGCGCCCGAGTTGCAGAAGAAGACCTGCCCCGGAAAGGTGAAGCCGACCAGTTCGGCGGCCAGCGCCTCGGCCGGAGCGGTCCGGAAGAGGTTGGAGGTGTGGATCAGTCCGGTCTCGAGCGCCTCGTGGATGGCGTCACGCACCACCGGGGCACCGTGTCCCAGCGCGTTGACCGCGATCCCCGCGGTGAAGTCGAGGAAGCGCGTCCCCTCGGAGTCGATGAGCCACGATCCCTCGCCCCGCACGAAGAGTTCCCGGGGAGGAGCGTAGATCCCGAGCAGTGCGCTGCGGGCGGTGGTCGATCCCTTCAGCGACGGCATCGCAGTCCCTCTTCGGCACCCAGGCCGAGCATCAGGTTCATGTTCTGCACCGCCTGGCCGGCGGCGCCCTTCCCCAGGTTGTCGAAGGCGGCGAGGAGCGTCACCGTCGGCTCCTTCAGCCCCCTGTTGTCGTGGACGGAGAGCACGAGGCAGTCCGTCTCGGTCACGTCGCGGAGGGCGGGGGCGGCGCCCTCGTCGAGGACCTCGACCACGCGGCTCCCCCGGTACCGCTCCTTCCAGGCGGCGCGCACGGCGGCCGCGTCGGCTCCCGGACGAAGGGTCACGCTCATCGTCTCGAGGATTCCGCGGGGCACCGGAAGGAGGTGGGGCACGAAGAGGACCCCCACGTCGGGGAGGAGCGCCCGCACCTCGCGCAGGTGCCGGTGTTCGTTGCCGAGCCCGTAGGTGCGGTAATCGCCGTGGATCTCGGCGAAGAGAAGGTGCGGCTTCGGCGTGCGCCCCGCCCCCGTGACCCCCGAGGCCGCCGCGACGGTCACGGTGCGGTCCACGGCCACGAGACCCGCCTCGACGAGAGGCGCGAGCGCGAGGATCACCCCGGTCGGGTAGCACCCCGGGTTGGCCACGAAGTCGGCGGCGGCCACGGCGTCGCCCCGCAACTCGGGGATCCCGTAGACGACCCCTTCCTCCCGCCCCGACCCCGGCCGGTGATCGGCCGTGAGGTCGACCACCCGCACCCGGGCCGCCCGGGCCGCGTCCATCCAGGGGACGGCCACGCCGTGCGGCAGGCAGAGATGCACGAGGTCGACGTCGGCGAGGGCCTCGAAGCCCCGGTCCTCGTAGGCGAGGCCGGCGACGGGGGTCGGCTGGCCGGCTTCACTCCGCGAGGTGGCCCAGACGGTCTCGACCCCGGGGTGGCGGGCGAGGATCCGGAGGAGTTCGCGACCGGTGTATCCGCTTCCCCCGACGACCCCGACGCGGGGGCGGGTGGCGGACGACTTGGAATCGGTGATCATGAAAGAATATACATGGAGGGGGAACGGGTACAACGTGCCGGGGGGCGGACCCGGTCAGGGTCCTCCCCCGGTCGTCGCCCGGCGGCGAGGCGGGCGTGCCCCCGCCCGGATGCGGTCGCGCACCGCCTTGACCGCTGCCGCGCTGCGGCAGATCACCAGGATCGTGTCGTCGCCCCCGATCGTGCCGAGCACTTCGGGCCACTCCTCGCCGTCGATGGCGAGGGCGAGGGCCTGGGCGCTCCCGGTCAGGGTGCGCACCACGAGGAGCTGGCCTGCGCCCTCGGCCGAGCGGAAGAGCGTGGGCAGAAGCTGGTGGAGGTCCGGGGCGTGGTCCGAGCTGTCGGGTGGGTGGTAGCGGGCGCTCCCCCCCGGCTCCGGAGTCTTGACCAGCCGCAGTTCGCGGACGTCGCGCGAGACCGTCGCCTGCGTCACGTCGAAGCCGTCGCGGACGAGGAGGTCGCGCAGCGCCTCCTGGCTGGAGACCCGGTGTTCGCGAACCAGACGCATGATCGCGCGTTGGCGGGCGGCCTTGGGCGTCATCCCTTCGCTCCTGCGGGCCCGGCGTCCGGCGGACGGACGCCGGGCCGGTCTTGCATGAATGGCATCAGAACTCGTAGGCCAACCGGAGCATGAGCAGACGGCCGATCTCGGGGGCTCCGACCGATTCCCGGTGGATGTTGTCGAAGAGGTTCGTCCCGGTCAGCGTGACCGTCGCCCCCGGTGCCCAGGGGAGCTGGTACGAGACGTTGGCATCGAATACGGAATACCCTTCGATGTCGCCGATGTAGACGCCCGAGTTCATGGCGAAGCCCTGCGAGAACCGCATGCGGCCATCGAGCGAGACCCCGCTCACCCGGTCGTCCCACCGCACGCCGAGCGATCCCTTGTTGGCCGGGGCGTTGAGCGAGATGTCGTTGGCACTCGTGCAGCTCCCGTCGTCGTCGAAGTCGAAGCACTCTTCACTCACGTGCGAGTACGAGCCGCTCACGCTGAGCCGCGGAGTCGCAAGATACTGGAAGGAGAGGTCGGCGCCCCAGAGGTTCACGTCGCCGAAGTTGCGGTAGGTGAGGAGGAGGTCGCTCGTGGGCGACTGGTCGGGCGCCACCGTTCCCACCGGGAGCATCGAGAGGTTGCTGATGAGTTCGGCCGCCTGTTCCTGCGACACCATCCCGCCCTGGATCGCGGGCCCCAGCCGCTCGAGCACGAAGGCCTGCACGGAGCCGGGGTCGAAGAAGACGCTCGGCGTCTCGACCCGGAGGGGGCCCACGAAGTCACGCAGCCGGTTGGCGTAGATGTCGGCCGAGAGGAGCAGCTGACCCCCGATCACCCCCTTGTATCCGACCTCGAAGGTGTTCGAGATCGTCGGCTTGATCGGGGCGATCTGCGTCGGTCCCTGGTCGGGGAGGAAGGTGCCGGCCTCCTGGTTGAAGCGGCGGAGGACGGAGCCGATCTGCCCGGGCTCGGGATTCAGGAGGAGCGGCTGCAGCGCGGCCGGGACCATCCCCTCGATCAGGCCGTTCCACAGGACCGCAGCGTTGGCAGGGAGCTGCGTCCCCGGCGCGAACGGGCTGTACATGCAGTGCCCCCCGAGGCCGCCGGCGCACTCCTGGAGGAAGGTGAAGCCGTCCTTCGGGACTCCGAGCGTGCGCACGTCGTACCCCGCCTGCGGCGTGATCGGGATCCGTGCGGCGACCAGGTCGAGGAAGAGGTTGTTGGTGGTCGGCGTCGAGAAGGCGCGGTTGAAGGTCACGCGGAAGTTCTGGTCCTCGGCCGGCTTGAAGACGACGGCAGCCCGCGGCGAGACGACCGGATCCTGGAGGCGGTTGTGGTGATCGACGCGGAGGGCGGCCACCAGGTCGACCTTGTCGCTCAGCGCCGTCTGCGAATGGATGTACCCTCCGATCTCGTTGATGAGGTCGTCATCTTCGTTGCGACCGGTGATCGTCCCCTCCGTCTTCGGTTCGGTCCGCTGGAGGTCGAGGCCGTAGGTGAAGTCCTGCGCGGTGCCGAGGGTGAAGCCGTGCTGG
>CAYORZ010000030.1:0-1268 GCA_964406485.1 uncultured Gemmatimonadaceae bacterium
AGCGCCAGCCAGCAGACCGCCTACGGGCCGCGCGGCCCCCAGCAGCCGCCGGCCGGCTCCCCGGTGCACGTCCCGCGCCCGGGCCGCGAGCTCGAGAATCTGGGACTCCCGCTCTACACCTTTGGTGGATCGGCCGGCGGGGGTGCGCCGCCGCCGCAGTACCACCGCTGCCCCACTCCCCTTCCCCGGTGCGAGTGAGACCGCAGGTGAAGATGGCCGGGGGGTGGCGGTTTCTGGTCGGCGTGATCGGTCTTGGCCTGGCCAGTGCGTGTGGGGGCGAATCGGACATCGCCGATTCGTCTCCGCCGCCACCCCCTCCGCCGCCCCCTCCGGGAGAAGATCGTGTCCTTCCGGACACGATCTCGCTCGTGGAATTCATGGCCGGGCGCCTCGACGGCATGCCCGGACGTGACTCGGGGGGGTACGTCGCGCCCGACGCCGACGAGCGCATCGCGATGGTGGCCATCTTCGAGGAGGCGCGCGGCGGAAGGGTCGCCCGCGCCGACTCGATGGCCGCGGCGTACGGGTACGACGTGGAAGCCACCATCGACGCGACGCATGGCGACACGCTCATCGTGATCCTCGAGCAGACGCCGATTCGCCGGGGGTGGGGCACCTATGTGGTGCGTCGCGGCGCAGCGCCGCTCGACGTCCACATCAATCACCCCCTCTTCGATCAGAACACCCCGCGGGTCGGCGCCGGACTCTTCGACGCATGCCGGTGCCGCGCGCTGCTCATGGGCGGCACGCACCGGTACGCGAACGACGGCAACGAAGCCGACATGGCGCGCTCGACCACCAGCGTCTTCCAGGGGATCCACGAGGCGCTGGCGACCGACGCCGTCATGGCGATGTCGGTCCACGGCTTCGCGCGCACCAACTACGACGAGCCGATCGCTTCGGCTGACGCGGTGCTGAGCCCCGGAGGTGACGCCGGTGGACGGCTGGTCGAGGCCTTCGACGCCGCCCGCCAGCTGCGCGACGCGCTCCGCGACGCGGGCTTCGTGGCGGGGCTGGTGATCGAGGACGACGGCTACGACCAGCTCACCGCCACCTCCAATCCCCAGGGCCGCCACTCCAACGCCACCCGCGGGCCGGGGGCGTGGATCCACGTCGAGGTCGCGCGCGAGGTGCGCGTCGAACCCACCCGGTGGCGCCCGTACACGGAGGTCATCGCGGAGTGGGCCCTGGGCCTGGAGTGAGCGGAGGGCGGAGCCGTCCTTGCCCAGCTCCGCCCTCCACCCCAGGATGCGGGAGCGCATTCCCCG
>CAYORZ010000030.1:1278-11675 GCA_964406485.1 uncultured Gemmatimonadaceae bacterium
AGATCTGCATGGCCGTCGTTCCCCAGGCGTTCCGCTCCCCCCTCTCCGATGACCTCGAGCAGCGGATCGTCGCAGGGGTCGATCGCGAGGAACTCGTCGCCGACGTGGCCTCACTCATCGCCTTCGAGAGCTGGGGCGGGTCGGAAGTCGCGATCCAGAACGAGATGGCCGACCGCTACCTCGCGGCGGGTCTCGACGTCGACCGGTGGGAGATCGACGTGGACGCCCTGTCCCGCCACCCCGCGTACGGTGCCGAGATCGAGCGGGAGCGGGCGGTCGGGGTGGTCGGCCGCCGGGGGGAGGGAGACGGGCCCACCCTCATCCTGAACGGCCACGTCGACGTCGTGCCGGCCGGGGAGGGGTGGAGCGTCGCCCCCTTCCGGGGCACCCGCCGCTCGGTCGACGGCGAGGACCGCCTCTACGGTCGGGGCAGCTGCGACATGAAGGGGGGGGTGGTCTGCGCGTTGCAGGCCGTCCGCGCCCTGCAGCGGGCGGGGGTCACCCTGAAGGGCACGCTCCTCCTTCACGCCGTCGTCGGTGAAGAAGACGGGGGACTCGGCACCCTCGCCACGATCGAGCGGGGGCACACGGGCGATGCGGCCGTGATCCTCGAACCCACCGAACTCACCGTGGTCCCGGCCCAGGGCGGTGCCCTCAGCTTCCGCATCGTGCTCGAGGGACGCGCGGCGCACGGCGCGCTGCGGACGGAGGGAGTGAATCCCATCGGCAAGGTGGGGCGAATCTGGCGGGCGCTGGAGGCGCTGGAGGCCCGCCGCATGGTGCAGCTTCGCCACCCCCTCTTCGACGAATGGGACGTCGCCTTTCCCCTCTCGCCCGGCACGGTGCGGGCCGGGATCTGGCCCTCCTCCGTTCCCGATACCCTGGTGCTCGAAGGACGCTACGGTGTGGGAATCGGCGAGTCGTTCGACGACGCCCGGGCCGACTTCGAGGCCGCCGTGGCCGACGCCGCCCGGGGGGACCGCTGGCTCGAGGCCCACCCGCCCCGCGTCGAGTGGTGGGGCGCGCGCTTCGCCGCCGCGGCCATCGATCCGGACCACCCCCTGGTCGCGGCCACCGCGGCCGCCTGCCGCGACGCCACCGGCACACTCCCCCGCCTCCGCGGAATGCCGTACGGGGCCGACATGCATCTGCTCGTGAACCAGGGGAGCACCCCCACCGTCATGTTCGGGCCCGGCGACATCCGTCGGGCCCACGCCGCCGACGAATTCGTTCCGGTCGACGACCTGGTCGCTGCCGCCCGCACGGTGGCGCTCCTGGCCGCCCGTTTCTGCGGCGTGGCGGACGGGCGCTGATCCGGCCTCACTCCGTCGAGTCGACCGCGAAGAGCGCCATGCCCCACTGGGCGGCCGGGCCGACGGTCAACGTGAAGACCACCGTGCCCACGCCGATCTTGCCCCCCATGATCCACCTCGCCCCCCCGGCCTTCACTCCACCGCCTGTCCGTCCCCATCTGCTCCACCCCGTGGTGCCCACCGTGATCGTCTGGTCAGAACCGGGGAACGATCGCCTCCGGGGCGTCCGATCGGAAGGACCCTCGGTGTCCGGGGGGGCCGCCCCCCCGGGATTCACCCTGCACGGGGTGGGGCGGAATCAGTCGAAATATTCGAAACGGATCGAACGGGGCATGATGTGCAGCCCCTTGAAGTCACTGACGACCCGGATCTGGTGCCGGGTGTCGGGCGGAATCACATGGCCCACACCTGCCTCCAGGGGGATCTCTTCCCCTGCCATGGTCAGCACGCACGCCCCCTCGTGAATGAAGAGGATCGACTCGAGGCTCGCGGTGTGCTCCGGAAGGAGGTCGCCGGCGTCGGCCTGCATCTGCTTGGCGACCATTTCCCTCCCGGTGGCGATGGTGCGCACCCGGGGCTTCGTGACTTCGGTCATGTCGGTGTGGGCTCCTCGCAGATGACCTGCAGCGACGCCGCGAGCACGATCTGCATGGCGGTGCGCAGGCGGTCGGGGCTGACGTTCTCGAAAAGGTCGTGGGGGTGATGGTACCACGGCTCGAGGGCAATGGTCTCCGGCTCGCGCCAGATGAAGTTGGCGGCCGGGATCCCCACGTCGTGGAACGAGACGTGGTCGCTCGCTCCCCGGTTGTACGGCGCGCGGAGGATCTCTTCGGGCAGCCCCAGGAGCTCGCGCGCAGTGCGGGCCGAGCGGGCCACGAGGTTGTCGCCGTCGAGGGTGTTCACGAAGAGCTGGGTCTGCGCCTCTCCGGCGGTCCCGATCATGTCCATGTTGAAGTTGGCCACGATCCGCTCCACTTCGCTCTCCGAAAGCTGGCTCACGTGGTAGCGCGACCCGACCAGTCCCCCTTCTTCGGCGCCGACGGCGGCGAAGCGCAACTCCACCCCCACCGGCACCCGGGAAAGGACGCGTGCGATCTCGAGGAGTCCCACGGTGCCCGACCCGTTGTCACTCGCGCCCGGAGACTTCTCGACCGAATCGAAGTGCGCGCTGAAGACGACGATGGGCGCGTCGGTCGCGCCGGTCGCGCCGTCCGCAGCGGGGCGGGTGGCGATGACGTTGCGCGACGTCTCGTACCGGTTGACGTGCAGGGTGAGCTCGACGTCGCCCGCCTCGCGCAGGGCATCGGCCGCCTCGGAGTTCACCGTGACGAAGGGGATCGCCGCGTCGGCGACCGTGACGGTGTAGCGCCGCCAGTCCTCGCCGTGAAGGATCGCGGCGCTGGCCCCGGCCTCGGCGGCCTGCGCGATGCGGTCGCCGGATTCGCCCTCACCCGGGGCGAGGAGCGCGATCGCGCCCGCGACCTCGGGGGGGCACGCCCCCGTGCCGCAGTCCACGACGCGTCCCGTGACCCCCGCCTCGTCGGTCACGAGGGGGTAGTCCGAGGAAGGGACGTCACGCAGGCGGCCCGAGGCAGCGTGGATCACGAGTCCCGCAGGCTCGTGCACCTCGAGCCGGCTCACGATCTGCGTCCTCGGAAATTCCTCGATCTCGACGTCGTACCCGTAGCTCGCCAGTTCGCGGGCGATGAAGCGCGCCGCCTCGTCTTCTTCGGGAGAGCTCGCGACGCGGGGTCCGATATCGACCGAGAGGACCCGGAGGTTGTTCATGGCCCGGGTTTCGTCGAGGTGGTCGACCAGGCCCATCTCGCACGCCAGCGCCTGCTGCTCCGGTGCGTCCGGGGAGCAGGCAGCGACGACGACGACGGCGAGGAGTGCCGGCCAGCGGGAGAGGTGTCGGGAGAGGGTCACGAAAGCATCCATCGGAACGAGTCAGGGGAGCCCGAAACCTCTTCGTGTAACCCTTCGGCCCCGCCACCGCAAGTCACCCGGGGCCGCCGGAGGGGCAGTGTGGGGCGCCGCCGTCGGTCAGTTCCCGATGAAGTGGTCGCGGTGGTCCCGGGCGAAGTCGGCGATGGTGCGGGGCGGGCGTCCGAGCACGCGTTCGACGGCGTCGTCGGTGCGCTCCGTTGCGCCACCCGCCTTCTGGTAGGCCGCCAGGGCGAGCATCGACTCGATCGCCTCGGGCGCCATCCCCCGCTCTTCGAGCCGTCGGCGTTCCTCGTCCATCGAGAGCGCATGGTAGCGGACCCGCTCGCCCACGACGTCGGAGAGGACGTCGGCCAGCTCGCCGTAGCCGACCGCCCGTCCCCCGGTGAGCCGGTAGATCTGCCCCTGATGCTCTTCCGGATGGAGGAGCGCCTCCATCGCGACGTCGGCGATGTCACGGCTGTCGATGAAGGGGACCCGCCCCTCGCCGATCGCCGCGCGAATCGTGCGCTCCTCCCGCACCGACGCGGCGAGCTCGCCCAGCCAGTTCTGCATGAAGGAGTGCGGCTGGAGCATCGTCCAGGTCATCGACGATTCCCGCAGTGCCTCTTCCACCTCGAAGTGTTCGCGCGCGAGGGGAGCCCGGGAGCGCGCGGTCGCCCCCAGGGCCGAGAGCTTGACCACGTGCTGCACCCCGTGCCGCTCGGCCGCCCGGATCACGCCCGTCTGGATCCGGCCGAACCCCGGCTGGTTGCCGGTGAGCACGAAAAGACGCGTGGTCCCGGCGAGAGCGGCATCGAGGAGGTCTTCGCGGGCCAGATCGGCCCGGGCCCAGACCACACCGGAGAGGGTGGGGGCGGCCCGGGTGGGGTTTCGCAGGATCGCCCGGACCGACGCGCCCGCTCCCGAGAGGTTGCGGACGAGTTCGGATCCGATGTTGCCGGTGCTTCCGGTGACAGTGATGACCATCGTGCCGTGCTCCTTCGTCGTTACCATGAGATCGTGACCTTGCGCCGGTCGCTGTTGCCGACGCTTCGGGGGTCGGTGATGATCACCTCTTCCCCACCATCCCCCGATCCTCGAACCCCACCCGATAGCCATGCCCTACATCGACGACAACGCCCGCACCCGCCTGGCCGGGGGCGCACCCCCCGAGACGGCCGGCGAGCTCAACTACGCGATCACGCGGCTGGTCGACGACTTCCTCGTCCGCCAGGGCCCCCTCCGCTACACCCACCTCAACACGGCGATCGGCGTGCTGGAGTGCGCCAAGCTGGAACTGTACCGGCGTGTGGTGGTCCCCTATGAAGACGTCAAGATCCGCGAGGCCGGTGACGTCTACCACGCGCGAGGGGGGTGATCCGCGCCCCTACTCCGCGGACTTCTGCGGCTGGTAGTCGCCGACCGGGGTCCGGAAGGGGATCGCCAGGCGGTTCCACCCGTTGATCACCACCACGACCATGGTCAGGTCGACCAGCTCCTTCTCGGAGAAGTGGGCGCGCACCTCGTCGTAGAGGTCGTCGGAGACGTCGTTTTCGCTGATGAGCGTGAGGGCGTCGGTCCAGGCGAGCGCCGCCCGCTCCCGCTCGCTGAAGAAGGGCGCCTCGTGCCACGCGGCGAGGGCGTAGAGCCGCTGCTCGGTCTCGCCTCCGGCGCGGGCGTCCTTCGAATGCATGTCGATGCAGTACGCACACCCGTTGATCTGCGACGCCCGCATCTTGATCAGGTGGATCAGTCCCTCGCCCAGCCCGCTCTGGTGAAGGTAGCGCTCCAGGTCGAGCATCGGACGGAGGGCAGCAGGGGCCTTCTTCATGTAGTCGATTCGGGCGGCGTCCATCTTGAACTCCATTGTCTGAAAACGAAGGCCGATCCGTGGTCCGGATCAGCCGGGACTCCGGCGCGGGTGAGCGGCACGGTAGCGCGCGATCGCCTCGACGATGGTGGAGCGGGCGCTCTCGCCGTCCTCCCACCCGAGCGTCTGCACCCGTCCCCCCTCGAGGTCCTTGTAGATCGAGAAGAAGTGCTCCACCTCGAGCAGGAAGTGCGCCGGGACGTCGGCGATGTCGCGGTGGTCGCGGTAGAGGGGATCGAAGGTGGGCACGCACAGCACCTTCTCGTCCATCTCCCCCCGGTCGCTCATCCGGAAGAGGCCGATGGGTCGCACGTCGACGACACACCCCGGAAAGGTGGGCACCGTGACCATGACCAGGGCGTCGAGCGGATCGTGGTCCTCGGCGAGCGTCCGGGGAAAGAAGCCGTAGTCGCCCGGGTAGTGCACCGCGCTGTACAGGACCCGGTCGAGACGGAAGAGTCCGCTCTGCTTGTCGAGTTCGTACTTGTTGCGGCTGCCCCGGGGGATCTCGACGACCACCGCCATCTCGTCGGGAACGCTGCTGCCCGGTTCGAGGTCGTGCCAGGGGTGGTGGGTCATGGCGGGTAGAAGGGGTGCGAGGGGCGCCGCCGTGCCCCGCGAGGGATCGCGGAGCCGCCCTCAACCATAACAGCGTGCGGTGGCGGGGGCAGGGCCTGCGGCAGCGGAACCGCTTCCTCGTGCCTCCTTCCGGAAAGGTCCCTGGGGGCTGCTATCCTGTATTTCATGGTGACCAGCATTTTCCTGCGAGCGCCACGGGGCCGCGTCTGCCGCACCGCCGCCCGACTCCGCACCGTTCAGTTGCGTGGGCCCGGGGAGGCCCCTAGCTTGCCCCCGCGCCTGACATCCGCCGCGATCCGCGGCCGCGCGACGCGTTGCCCGCGAAGAAGCCCCCGGCCGCTTCGCAGCCCCCCCCACCCCCGGTGACAGCCCCGCTCGACGCTGCCACCGACCGACCACGATGCCGCCGAACGACTTCAAGTCGACCCTGCTCCGCTCGATCGAGCGCCTCGGGCTGCACCCCCTCTTCGGCCCGGGCGCCCGCGGGACGGCCACCGTCTTCATGGCGCACGGCTTCTCGACCGACGGGACCCCGGGCACGCTGACTCCCGACGACCTCCGCCGCCACTTCACCTTCCTGCGCGACGGCGGCTACCAGGTCCTCACCCTCGACGCCTACGTCGACGCTCTCCTCGACGGCAGCGCGCGCGCCCTGCGCCGCAGCGTGGTCTTCACCGTCGACGACGGGGCCCGGGACTTCTACCTCCACGCCTTCCCCGTCTTCCGGGAGTTCGGGTATCCGGCGACGCTCTTCCTCACGACGGACTACATCGACCGCCGCCTCTTTCTCTGGTGGCACCGGGTCGAGCACGCCCTCGAACGGACGACCCGCACCCGCTTCGACCTCTCGGGACTCGGGCTGGGGGTGACGCGCGCCGACACTGCGGAGGACCGGCAGGCCCTGGCTTCCCCGATCATCACCCGCCTCAAGCAGATTCCGAATGCGGAAAAGCTGGAGTTCATCGATCGGTTCGTGCGCGACGCGGGCGTCGATGAGAGCCACCAGCCGACCGGACGATACACACCGCTCAGCTGGGACGAGATCGAGACCATGGCGCCGCACGGGATCAGCTTTCACCCGCACACCCGCAGCCACCCCGTCCTCTCGCGCATCGGACGCGAAGAGACGGCGGCCGAAGTCGGCGAGAGCCGGGCGGTGCTCGTCGAACGCCTCGGCACCCCCGCCGACATCTTCTGCTACCCCAACGGTCGGTGGGACGACATCGACGCCGAGACGATCGAGGTCCTGCGCGAGGCCGGGTACCGGGCAGCGGTGACGGCCGTGCCCGGCTTCGACCGCCCGGGACCCGACCTGCACCCCTTCCTCCTCCGCCGCTACTCGCTCCCGGCCGATTCCGCCACGTTCGCGCAGTACGTCTCGGGACTCGAGGGCCTCAAGGAGCGGCTGCGGGGGCGATCGCCCACCCCCGACTGGGTTCGGGGCGAAGCCGACGCAGCCGGGAAGGCCGGATGAGCACGGGCGCAGCGCCCCGCATTCTGCAGACGATCGAGACCGGGGGTCCGGGGGGGGCGGAGCGGGTGATGATCAACCTCGTGAGCCGACTCCATCAGGATCGGGCTCACGGCGTCTCGTCGCTCCTGATCAGGAGCGGCTGGCTGATGGACCGTCTCATCGAGACAGGGGCCCCCCTCCACCAGCTGGAACTGAAGCGATCGATCGATCCCTTCTTCCTCCGCTCGCTGGTGCGCCTGATCCGCCGCGAACGGGTGGGGCTGATCCACAGTCACGAATTCGCCATGACCCTCTACGGCGGGGTGGCGGGAGCGATCACGGGCGTTCCGGTTGTCTCCACGATCCACGGCCGCAGCTACTATCCCGACGCGCCCCGCCGGGTGCAGGCGCTCCGGATGCTGAGCCGGAGGAGCCGGATGGTGGCGGTCTCCGACGAATTGCGGGGCTTCCTCACCGACTCGCTCGGGGTACGCGGGGTCGAGGTGATCCCCAACGGCATTGATGTGGACCGGTACTCCGGGGGCGCGCGCGAGGCCACCCGTGCCGAGCTGGGTTTCGGGCCCGACGACGTCGTGATCGGGGCGGTGGGCAACCTCTACCCCGTGAAGGGCCACACCGTGCTGATCGAGGCGGTGGCCAGGCTGGCCCCGTCCTTCCCGACGCTCCGGATCGCGATCGCCGGACGGGGCGACGAGGAATCCGCCCTCCGGACGCAGGCGAAGGAGGCGGGCCTGGGCGATCGTCTCCACCTGCTCGGCTTCCGCGACGATGTGCCCGCGCTCCTCTCCGCCTTCGACCTCTACACCCTTCCGTCGTTCTCGGAGGGGCAGTCGCTCGCCCTGATGGAGGCCATGGCCGCCGGACTCCCCATCGTGGCGTCGCGGGTCGGCGGCAACCCCGAACTCCTCCGCGAAGGAGAGAGCGGGCTCCTCTTCGATGCGGGTGACAGCGCCGGGCTCGCCGAAGCCCTGCGCAGGCTGATCGACGATCCGGAGCTGTCGCGGCGCCTGGGGGCGGCGGCCCGGATCCGCGCCCGGAAGGAATTCGGAGTGGAACGCATGGTGGACCGGTACCTGGCCCTCTACCAGACGCTCGGCTTCCCCGCAGGCCCGGATCCGGCCGGGGCGACGGTGGCGTCACACCCGCGTCGCACACGGGAATGACGACCGAGGGGCCCCGAGACCGGACGTCTCGGGACCCCTCGATGTGTGACCCTGCGGCAGCCGCACCGAACGGCTGCAGACCGCCGGTCAGGGCTGGCGGAGCACTGCCTCGAACGCCACCTCGATCTCGACCTCGTCGCCGATCATCGACATCGTCTCGAGAAACTCGTTGTACGACACGCCGAAGTCCTGTCGATCGACCGTCGTGCTCGCGAGGAAGGCGACACGCTCCATCCCCCACGGATCGGCTTCCATCAGCCCCAGGTAGTAGGCGTCCAGCACCACCGGCCGGGTGACCCCGCGAATCGTCAGATCGCCGTGCACCTTGAGGCGGTTCCCGGTCGCCTCCACTTCGCGGCTGCGGAACTCCATCGTCGGGAAGCTGTCGGCCGCGAAGAAGTCCGACGACCTCAGGTGGTCGTCTCGCTGCTCCTGCAGGGTGTTGATGCTCCCCGTCTGGATCACGACGTCGAGCGAGGTCTTCGAGAGGTCGGTCGGGTCGAGTTCCAGGGTGCCCTCCCACTCCGTGAAGGTCCCCGCGACCCGTCCGATCAGGTGGCGAATCCGGAACGTCAGCTCGGAGTGCACGACGTCGATGTCATACGTCCCCGCCGGGACCGTCTCCAGGGCAGGCTGGACGACATCGGCGACCGGCACCACCGGCTCCGACACTCCGGGGCGTACCGCCGTGAAGGCGAGTACCGCCGCCACCGGGATCATCGACCAGGCCGTCATCGATTGCTTCTTCATCGTTCCCTCCTCTTCGCTTGTGACAACACCGTTCTCGATTGCCTGAGCCGACCCAGAAGGTCGATCAGGGCTCGAAGCTCCGCCCTTTCGAGGGCCGCGAACTGGCGGCGATGCAGTTCGGGCACCTCGTCGTCGAGCTCGACGAGAAGGGCTCGTCCCGCGGGAGTGATCCGGGTCGTCACGAAGCGGCGGTCTTCGCTGCTCCGCTCGCGTTCGATCAACCCTGCCGCCTCCATCCGATCGAGCAGTCGCGTCACGTCGGGGACCCGTGCGATCATCCGATCCCGGATGTCGGCCCGGCACAGACCCTCGGTGCCGGCCCCCCGCAAGATCCGCAGCACGTTGTACTGGGTCGGGGTGACCCCGTACGGCCTGAGCACCTCGGCCATCCGGTGCTCGAGGACCGCCCAGCTCCGCCCCAGGCTCAGGAACACCTCCTGTTCGAGGCTCCCGAAGGGGCGCGTCTGCCGGATCTCGCCATGTCGCTCGCTGCTCATGCTCGAATGATATGTGTTATCACACTGGTTGTCAAGACAGGAGCCCTGCGGGGCCCTCCGGTCTGCACTGGCCTGCGACTTGCTTCGAGAGGGGGACCCGCCCCCTTGTGGAGTCCCCTGCCTCATGCGCCCCACGGGTGGGCCTTCGCCCCGCAACGGAGAATTCCGATGACGACCTTGTGCACCCACCAGGATCAGATCCGCGACGTCGAGCCCCGGACCCCGGAGGGGTGTGAGGAGTGCCTCGAGAGCGGCGACCGCTGGGTCCATCTGCGGCTCTGCCTCACCTGCGGCCATGTGGGATGCTGCGATTCCTCGCCCAACAAGCACGCCACGGCCCACTTCCACGAGACCGACCACCCCATCGCGAGTTCGTTCGAGCCGGGGGAGGACTGGGCGTGGTGCTACGTCGACCGGGTGATGCTTCCGTCGTGAGGCTCGCGCCGGGCCGTGAGGGTCGGGCCGGGTCAGAGCAGGCGGGTGAAGGCGTTGGCTGCCGCCTCGGCGAGACGCTCATGGTAGGGGCGCCGGCGGAATGCGGGGAGGAGGATCTCGTGGGCGTGGCGCAGATCGTCGGCAAAGCGTTCGGTCATCTGCCGCCCGAACTCCTCGTCGAGCACCATGAGCGAGACCTCGTCGTTCAGCGCGAGGGAGCGGTTGTCGAAGTTCATCGTTCCCACGGTCGACCAGATGCCGTCGATGACGAACGCCTTCGTGTGGAGCGCGCTGGGACCCCACTCGAAGATCCGCACTCCGGCCTCCAGGAGCTGCTCGTAGCGCGCGCGTCCGGCGAGGCGGGTGATCGGGATGTCGGTGCGGGGT
>CAYORZ010000031.1:0-2651 GCA_964406485.1 uncultured Gemmatimonadaceae bacterium
GTTCGGTTTCGGCCGGGTCGAGGTCATTCGCCTCGAGGCGGCGGTCGAGTTGCGCGATCTCGAGGAGGAGGGCGTTGCGGGCGGCCGTGGGATCTGCCGTCGTCGCTCCGGGCGAGGCCGCGGGGACGGGGGCCCCGCTCCGCCCCCCCCACCGGCTCCACCCCACCAGCCCCCCCACCGCGAAGACGAGGGCGAGCGTCACGGCCACCCATTCGACCGGGAGGCGGAAGGGGGGCTCGGCGACCCCGACGCGGAGCGCGGAAAGGCCTGCGGCCCGGGGGGCCGCGTACCGGCGGAAGATCACGCCCGGCTGCATCTCGACGGGGCCGACCGCGGCGAGTCCCTCGATCGCGATGTCGGGTGCGGGCTCGCGGACGAGAAATTCCACTTCGGCCGTCTCGGGTGCCAGCGGCACCTCGAGGCCGTCGAGCGCGTCGACCCGGTACCGGAGGATCACCTGCCGCGCGCCGGGCGAGATGGGGCCGCTCAGCCGTACCTCGCCGTCGACCACCTGCGTGACGTCGGGCGCGAGGTCGCCCCCTCCGGTCTCGGGGTCGCGGATCCCCGCGGGGAGGGGGTGACGCCAGGTGATCCCCCCCTCGCGGGCGACGACCGTGTGCTCGCCCCGGTGGTCGATCTCGAGGAGGTCGGTGATCGTCCAGCCGTCGGCTTCCTCGGCGGCCACGAGGTAGCGGGTGGCGAGGGGGAGCACCGCCCCCTGGACCGGGGCGGTCACGGTGTCCCACGTCTCGACGCGGTGCAGGCTGTCGAGCTGGATCGCCCGGGTGATCGGGGTGCCGAAGTAGGTGATGCCGTCGTGCACCACCGACACGAAGTAGACGACGCCGTCGGGGGCGTCGCGGGGCAGCTGGGGCAGGGTGAAGTGAAAGCCGCCCCCGGGATCGGTACGCACGGTGGCGAACTCTCCGGCACCGTCGGGGGCGACCCGGTGCAGCACCACCTCGACCCCCTCGGAGGGAACGCCGCCCCGGCGCACCTCGCCCTGCAGCTCGGCGGTGGCCTCGACCTGCGCGACGAGGGGGAAGGCGGAAAGCAGAAGGGCCAGGACCACAGCGGCCGCAGCCGCCGCCTGCGTCGCCACGCGAGGGGTCCTCGCCCGCGCGGCGCCCCCCCGCTTCACGGGGTGAACCTCCCGAAGTCTTCGGGATCGAGCTTGCGCAGGTAGTCGGCCAGCTCTTCGGGCGACATCGGCCGGGGTCCCCCACCGGGTCCCGGCGAGCGTTCCGCCGTGGGGCCCTCGCCGCCGGCCGCGCCCGCTTCGCCATCGGCCGGGAGTTCCTCGCTGTCGTCGACCTCGAGGGCCACGAGACGGAGCAGTTCGTCGGCGGCGAAGATGTCGGCTCCGGCGCGGATCGCGATCGCGATCGAATCGGAAGGGCGCGCGTCGACCCGGACGGTGTCGGAGCCGCGCTGGAGGATCAGGGCGGCGTGGTAGGTGCCCCCGACCATGCGCGGGATCTCGACCCGGACGAGCGAGGTGGCGGTCGCATCGAGGACGTGCACCAGGAGGTCGTGCGTGAGCGGACGAGGAAAGGTCGCCCCGGCCAGGTGCATGGCGATGGCGCTCGCCTCGACCGCACCGATCCAGATGGGAAGCACCCGGCCGCCCTCGCGCTCCCGGAGCACCACCACGGGACTGCGGGTCGTGCGATCCATCCCGAGACTCTGCACTTCCACCTCGACGAGCACACGTCCTCCTCGATCCGGTCCGACTCTGGTCCCTCGTCTGGGGTACTCCGATGTCGGCCCCGCGTTCGCCCCGGGCGGGGCTCCCGCCATCGCCCCCCCTCCCCTGCCGTCCCCCCCGGGTGGGGTGCGTCGGGTCAGAGGCCGAGGGCGGTGCGCAGGTCGGCGGCGCGGTTCGTCTCTTCCCAGGGGAAGAGCCGCACGACGCGCCTCTGGTCCTGCACCTCCACCTCGGCCGTCGTGGGGGTGCGCCCGAAGTGTCCGTCGGTGGCGGTGGGGTAGAAGATCGGATCGCGGAGGTGAAGCGCCTCGGTGATCGCCGTGGGACGGAAGTCGAAGACGTCGCCTACCGCGCGGGCGATCGCTTCGTCGGGGACCACCCCGGTGCCCGCCGTGTCGATCTGGATCGAGACCGGCTCGGCCACGCCGATGGCGTAGGCGAGCTGGATCTCGCAGCGGGCAGCCGCCCCCGAAGCCACCACATTCTTCGCGGCCCACCGGGCGGCGTACGCCGCCGAGCGATCGACCTTCGTGGAGTCCTTTCCGGAGAAGGCGCCGCCCCCGTGACGTCCGATGCCCCCGTAGGTGTCCACGATGATCTTCCGCCCGGTGAGTCCCGCGTCGCCGTGCGGTCCCCCGATCTCGAAGACACCGGTCGGGTTGATGTGGAAGGTGCAGTCGTCGGGGTCGAAGAGGGTGTCGGGGAGGACGGGGATGATCACATCGCGGATCAGGGCCTCGCGGATGTTCGTCTGGTCGACCCCGGGGTCGTGCTGGGCGCTGACGACCACGGTCCGGACCCGCACCGGACGGAAGTCGGCGTCGTATTCGAGGGTGACCTGCGCCTTGCCGTCGGGCCGCAGCCACTCGAGCTCGCCCGAGTGCCGGACTTCGGCCAGACGCCGGGTGAGGCGGTGGGCGAGAACGATCGGCGTGGGCATCAG
>CAYORZ010000031.1:2679-11675 GCA_964406485.1 uncultured Gemmatimonadaceae bacterium
CGCAGGCGTAGCCGAACATCATGCCCTGGTCGCCGGCACCCCCGCGGTCGACCCCGACGGCGATGTCGCGCGATTGCCGGTCGACGGTCGAGACCACGGCACAGGTGTGGGCATCGATGCCGTACTCCGAGCGGGTGTAGCCGATCTTGTGGAGCGTCTCGCGCACCAGGTCGGGGAGGTCGACCCAGGTCCGGGTCGTGATCTCGCCGGCGAGGAGCGCCATCCCGGTCGTGACCAGCGTCTCGCACGCCACGCGCGAATCGGGATCGTCGGTCAGCATGGCGTCGAGGACGGCGTCCGAGATCTGATCGGCGATCTTGTCGGGGTGTCCTTCGGTGACCGACTCGGAAGAGAAGAGGCGCATGATTGGACCAGCGGTGCTCGGGGACGGGAAGCCAGCCTTCCAACCTACCGGCCGCCCCGAGCGGCGACAAGACGACGGGGCGCTACCCCCGGAAGGGCAGGTCCCACCGCCCCGCGAAGGCCGAGAGGTCGACGATGTCTCCCAGCCCTTCGGAGAGCGCGACCATGACTTCACGGGCGCTGTCGGCCGCGAGCGCCCGCCGGGCCGTGGTCCGGGCTTCCTCGATGCGGATGTCGCGCACGACCCGCTTCATCTCGGGAAGCGCCGGCCAGGCGACCGAGAGGGCGGTGATATCGAGTCCGAGACAGAGGAAGGCTCCGAGGGCAGTGGCGGCCATTTCGCCGCAGACGCTCACCTCGATTCCGGCCGCCCGAGCCACCCGTGATACCGAGTGCAGCTGGCGTACCACCGAGGGGTGGAAGGGGTTGAAGAGGCGAGCCAGGCGGGCGTTGGTGCGGTCGATCGCCAGCGTGTACTGGACGAGGTCGTTCGTCCCGATCGAGAAGAAGTCCGCCTTGCGCGCGAGTTCGGTGGCCGCGAGGGCAGCCGCCGGCGTCTCGATCATCACCCCCAGCTTGTACCCCCGGCGGTATCCGATCCCGTCGCGGCGGAGCGCGCCCTCTTCTTCCTCGAGGAGGGCACGTACTTCCTGGAGTTCCTCGACATCGTTCACGAGGGGGACCACGATCCGGACGTCGCCGTGGAGGGTCGCCCGGAGGATCGCCCGCAGCTGCGAGCGGAAGAGCTCCGGCTCGTCGAGGAGGACGCGCACCGCCCGCCACCCCAGGAAGGGGTTCTCCTGGGCCGGAAGGTGGAGGAAGCTCGGGAACTTGTCGCCGCCGAGATCGAAGAGGCGGATGTAGACGGGGTCGCCATCGAATGCTTCGGCCACCTGGCGGTACGCCTGGTACTGCTCCTCTTCGCCGGGCATGCCGTTGCGCCCCACCACCAGGAACTCCGTGCGGAAGAGGCCCACCCCGGTCGCACCGTGGCGCCGGGCGTTGGCCGCCTCGACCGGAAGGTCGAGGTTGGCGCGCAGCGCGACCGGCTGTCCGTCGGCCGTCACCGACTCGAGGCGCGCCACCTCGTCGACTTCGGCTTCGAGCCTCTGGATCCGCCGGCGGCGCTCCTCGAAGACGCGGCGATCCCGGTCATCGGGATCGAGCACGACGCGCCCGATATGCCCGTCGACGATCGCCTCCTGCCCCACGCGCACCTTCCGACTCACGTCGCCCAGGCCGACCACCGCCGGAATACCCTGCGAACGGGCGAGGATCGCCCAGTGCGAGGTGCGCGTCCCCTGATCGGTGGCGAGGCCGGCGACCTGGTCGGGATCGAATTGGGCGATCAGCGAGGGGGTGAGGTTGCTCGCGACGATCACCAGATTGCCGTCGCCCTCCGCGAAATCCGTGGGGTCGCTTTCGCCGAGGAGCGCGCGCAGGACGCGGAGCTGAAGGTCTTCGAGGTCGTTCAGCCGATCGAGGACCATCGGGTTGGCGGTGCGCGTCCACTGCGCCTTCAGCTCGAGCATGCGCCACTCGAAGGCACGGGCAGCCGAGAGACGGGTCTCGCGGATGTAGCGTTCGGTCCCGCGGACGACCGCCTCGTCGTCGAGCATGAGGATCTGGGGGTCGAAGATGCGCGCCTCGACCGGCCCCAGCCGCTCTTCGGTGCGGCGTTTCAGATCGCAGAGGCGGGTGCGGGCCGTGTCACGGGCGGCCCCGAAGCGGGCCACCTCGTCGTCGACCTCACCGCCGTCGATCATGGTGTGCGCGACGGTCGGCATCCCCCAGGCGATCCGGTGGACCCGGCCCCAGGCCACCCCACCCGAAGCGGGAAAGCCGTCGAGCGTGATCGACATCGTCATTCCTCCTCGAAGCCGCGGTTCACCAGGCTGCAGAGCGCCTCGATCGCGGTCGGAGCGTCGTCACCCTCTGCCCGGATCGTGAGGGCGCTTCCCCGCTCGGCTGCGAGCATGAGCACCCCCATGATGCTCTTGCCGTTCACCTCGAGCCCGTCCTTCTCGACGGTGATCTCGGCCCGATACGCCGAAGCCAGCTTCACGAATTCCGACGCCGGGCGGGCATGCATCCCCGCCGCGTTGACGATCCGAACGGTCATCTCGTGTCTCATCGTCGCAGTTCCGATCAGCCGGTCCAGAGTCCGAGAAGGGTGAGCGCCGCCACGGCACCCACCGTGAGGAAGGCGGCCGGGCGCCAGACGCGAATGCCGCCCAGGAGTCCGGTGAGGAAGGCGAGGGTCGCCCCCCCCGCCCAGTACGGGTCCAGTCCGACGGTCGCGCCGTCTCGCACCAGGATTCCGACCACTCCCCCCACGAGTACGAGGAGGACGATGGCCACCCGCTCCGTCCACCCCCGGGTCCCGAGGTCCCGCAGGCGCGCCCCCACTCCGGTGCCCGCCTCGAATCCGATGCGGAAACCGGTGAAGCGCACGGTGAGGTGGACGATGTTGAAAAGGACGACGAACGCGGCCACCGCCCACACCCCCGCCGTTCCCGACCAGTGCAGGAGCAGTCCCACCGCTGCCGTGACCGGCAGCCACGCGGCCCAGATCAGGCGGTCGCCGAGGGCACCGAGGGGTCCCCGGATCGCGGAGCGGAAGCGCCGCACGGTTTCGGGATCGGTGCGGTCGACCTCGAGGCGGGCAAGGGCTCCGAGGGCGAGCGAGGCGAGGTAGGGGTGCGCGTTGAAGTGGTCGGCGTGGAGGGCCAGGGCGTCGTCGCGCTCCCGGCCCCGGAGTCCCAGGTGGCGCACGAGGGGGAGGATCGCGAAGGCCATCCCCGTGCCCTGCATCACCCGGTAGTTCCACGACCCCTGCACGAGGAAGGCGCGCAACTCGATCGCCCGGCGGACGCGCGCCGGAAGGCGCTCGGAGGGGTCGGGGGCGGACGTCATCCCATCCCTCCGATGAGGAAGCCGGCGGTGAGGCCGATCGCGAGCGCCACCCACCGCTGCCGCAGAAGGAGGGCGCGGGCCACGACCCCCAGCGAAACGAAGACACCGATGAGGAGCAGCCCACGCGTCTCGGCCATTCCGAGCGCCCACCCCCGCGCCATCCACGGCCCGAGCAGGGCCACCATGGCCAGGCCGAGGGCGGTGAGGGTGGCCCCGCGGGCCCCATCGAGGGCGATCGAGAAGAGGTGGCCGCGAACGACTGCCTCTTCGGTGACGCGTTCCCGGGCCGGGTCGGGCACCCAGTGCGTGTTGAGCTGCCGCTGCACCCCCTGGGTGACGGCCCCGATCCACCCGAAGAGGAGGCCCGACGTCACCCCGAGCGCGAGTCCCCCCGGCCCCGGCACCCAGACGGCGCCCGCGGCGGCGATCACGGCCGCGTGGCCGGGCTCGGGAAAGCGTCCCCCCCCCGACGGAACCGAAACCAGGAGGAAGCCCTCCAGGATCGCCCCCACGAGCAGCCCCGTCGCCGGGTCGCCGAGGACGGCGGCCGCGAGGGTCGCACCCACCAGCGGACGCGAGACCATGAACTGCCCCACCGCCACCCCGTCGAGGGTGAGGAGCGCACCCAGCAGGATCAGGAGGGCGAGCGTCGTCATCCGAGAATCTGCCCCGAGTCCACCCGCAGCCCTCCGGGAAGGTCGCGTCCGACGACTTCCGCCCCGCGGGCGAGGAGCGAGCGCACCCCGGCAAGCTCCTCTTCGCCGACGTGGAGCCAGGGGCGGATCTCGACCCGACCCGGACGGGGGTGGATCCCCCCGAGGTTGACCTCGACGCCGGCCAGCTCGCCGGTGCGGGCGAGCGCCGCCATCGCGGTGACGTCGCGGGTGAGGAGCACGCTGCGCTGCGGCGCCTCGCGCCAGTCGCCCAGTTCGCGCAGGGCGACGGCCACCGAGCGGAAGACGACCTCGACGTCGTCGGGCACGGCCAGGCGGTAGAGGTCCTGCTCCCACTCGCTTTGCGCGAGGTCGTCGTCGACCACGATGTAGCGGCGGGGGTGGAGTTCCCTCCCCCACCCGATCACCACCTGACCGTGGATCAGCCGCTCGTCAACCCGGTAGAGGACGATCGACATGGTCGGCGGGGGTGGCGAGGATCCGCACACCGTCGCGCCCCTTCTCGACGAGGCGCGCGGCGAGGGCAGAGACGGCGAGGTCGCGGTGGAAGACGAAGTCGAGAAGCATCGGGAGGTTGACCCCGGTCACCACGGCGATGCGTTCGCGGTCGACCAGGGAGAGGCGCGCGGCAAAGGTGCAGCTGCCCGCGCCGAGGTCCGTGAAGACGATGGCCGGGCCGTCGCCCAGGTGGGCCTGGATCATGGCACGCAGGTCGTCGGGCGCGAGTCCCTCGTTCGACAGCGCGGTCAGCGCCCCCTCGGCGACGCCGGTGATGCGGCGGACCGCGTCGACCAGTCCCCGGGCCATGTCGCCGTGGGCGACCACGACGCCACGCGCCTCACTCAAAGTCCTGCTCCAGGTAGGCCCGCAGATGCATGTCGAACTCCTTCGCGGAATCCACTCCGGCGTACCGCAGGAGGTGGGTCATCGCCACCACTTCGGAGATGACGGTGATGTTCTTTCCGGGGTTGAGGGGGACCGTGACCCGGGGAAGCCGCACCCCGAGCACCTCGGTCCACTCCGGATCCAGCCCGGTACGCGTGAAGCTGCGCGCCTCGTCCCAATGCTCCAGCTGGACGATCACCTCGATGCGCTTCTGTTGCCGGATCGCCCGCACGCCGAAGAGCTGGCGGATGTCGATGATCCCCACCCCGCGGATCTCCATGTGGTGCCGCTGGAGCGGGTGACCCCGTCCCATGAGGAGGTCGGTCCCGCGGCGGGTGGCCTGCACCAGGTCGTCGGCGACGAGGCGGTGGCCCCGCTCGACCAGGTCGAGCACGCACTCGCTCTTTCCCACGCCCGACTTTCCGACGAAGAGGAGTCCCACACCGAAGACGTCGGCGAAGGAGCCGTGGAGATGCACCGTCGGGGCGAGCGATGCCTCGAGGTAGGGCTTGAGGCGGTAGAAGAACTCCTTCGTCGTCATCCGGGTCCGGATCACGGGGACCCAGGACTCGGTGGCGAGCCGGATCACGACGTCGGGAACGTCGAGCCCCTTCGTGACGAAGATCACCGGCATGGCGAAGGCGAAGAGCCGGCGGAGTCGTTCCTCCAGCTCGTCGGGCCCCAGCTCGGCGAGGTAGGTCATCTCGGTCTCGCCGAGGACCTGGGGCCGGTCGGCGACGAACCGCCGCGTGAATCCGGCGAGGGCAAGGCCGGGAGACGAGGCGTCGGCGTTGTCGATCACACCGGTGAGCGGGACGTCGGGCGTCAGCAGCTCGAGTTCCAGGCTCTCGCCCCGGGACTCCATGAGGTCGGCCACCGTGAGCGGGGTGACGTGGACCTTGCCGGTGCGCAGCGACATCGGCCCCTCACTCCGCGAGGGGATCCCCGGCCGTCGGCGTCGCCTGACGATCGACCGCCTGCTCGCGCGTCTTGCGCACCTGGCGGATCAGGCGATCGAAGAGGACGTCGAGTGCGGCTGTCCACTCGCTCGCTTCCCCACGCCCGAGGACCGGGGGGGTACGATCGCGCGTCACGATGCCCTCGACGCGGCGGATCTGCCGCTTTTCCTCGAAGACCAGCTCCACCCCCGAGACGCGGGAGTCGAACCGGGTAAGTCTCTCTGCCAGCTCATGGGCCCGCGTCCGGAGGGAGTCGGGGATCTCGCAGTGACGCTGAGTGATCTGCACGCGCATTCGGGACCTCGTACAGCGAGAGAAAAGGGTTGCTCGTCTCTTCAACCTACCGAACCGGCCCGGAAATGTCCCGTCCCCCACTCCCGGCGGCCTCGACGAGGACGGCCTCCGTGCGGTCGGCAGCGGACTCCCACCGGAAGCGGCGGGCGAAACGGCTCGCCTCGTCGCCCAGCCGCCGGCGGAGGGCGTCGTCGCGGATCAGACGGTCGAGGGCGTCGGCGATCGCCCCGACGTCGCCGTGGGGCACGAGCAGCCCCGTGACCCCGTCACGCACCGATTCGCGCAGTCCGGGGGCGTCGCTGGCGACGGAGGGGGTGCCGCAGGCGGCTGCTTCGATGACGGTGATTCCCCACCCCTCCTTCGGCGATGTGAGGAGGTGCACCCACGCCCGCCGGAAGAGTTCGACCTTCTGCTGCTCGGTGACGAAGCCGAGAAACTCCACCGCGTCCGCCACCCCCTCGGCGGCCGCGATGCCCTCGAGGCGGTCCCGATCGTCGCCCTTCCCGCCGATGAGGAACCGCGCCTCGAGCCCCCGTTCGCGGAGCCGCGCGAGCGCCCGGATCCCCCACTCCACCCCCTTGTACCGCTTGAGACGGCCCAGATACAGGACCGTGGGACGCTCGAAGGGCGCGACCCCCGGGTCGGGGTGGTGGAGGGCGAGGTCGACCCCGTTGGGAATTACCGTGATGCGGTCGCCGTCGAGTCCCCGCTGCACGAGGTCGGCGCGGGTGCTCTCCGAGACGGCGATGAGCGGGAGGTCGCGGTAGACCCGCGGGAGGGGCCGCTCGAGCAGCCAGGTCGCGGTGGCGAGGGGGAGCGAGGCCTCGCGAAATGCGGTGGCGCCGAAGAGGTGGTGGACGAGGCCCACCACCGGGCGCCGCGACCACCGCGGAGTGAAGAGCGGCACCTTGTTGAGGTCTTCGACGATCACCGCGGGACCGCGCGGCTCCAGGTGCCGCCGGAAGTGACCGCGGGCGTGGAGTCCGAAGGTATAGCGCCCGCCCACCCGAAAGACCTCGATCCCGTCGAGCCGCTCCCGCGGGGGCGCGCCGTCGAAGCCCGAACAGAGCAGGTCGACCTCGTGCCCCCGCTCCGCGAGGCGTCCGAAGACCTCGTGCAGGTGGACCTCGGCGCCCCCCGCCTGCGGATTGCGGCGATCCTGCCAGTTGACGACCAGGATCCGCAGTTCAGCCTCCCGCCTCGGCGCGGCTCCGACGGTAGAGGGCATCGAGGACGCCGTTCACGAAGCGGGGAGAGTCGGGGCCGCCGTACTGCTCGGCGAGCCGCACCGCCTCCTGGATGGTCACCTTCGGCGGGATCTCGTCCAGGTAGAGGAGCTCGGCGGCGCCGAGGCGGAGCACGCCCCGGTCCATCGCCGAGAGGCGCTCCAGCCGCCAGTTGTCGAGCGAGCGCGCAAGGGCCCTGTCGATCGCCTCGAAGTGCTCGTCGACGGTGTCGAGAAGGAGCCGGATGTAGGGAAGACGGGCCGGCGCGATGCGTCGCGTCTGCATCGTCTCCACCAGGGCGTCGCGGAGCGTGCTCCCCCCTCCCCCTCCGGCTTCCCACCGGTAGAGCACCTGCAGCGCCCAGGCGCGCGCCCGCACCCGGTCGATCCGGTCGCGGCGGCGGGGAAACGACTCGCTCATGTGAAATCCCGGAAGAGAAGTCCCATCTCGAGGGCGGCCAGAGCGAATTCCCGCCCCTTGTCCTGCCCGTCGGGGTCGGCCCGCTCGAGGGCCTGCGCCTCGGTGTCGGTGGTGAGGACCCCCATCACCACGGGGACGTCGTGCGCGAGCGAGACGTCGGTCAGCCCGCGCGCCGCCTCCCCGGCGACGTAGTCGAAGTGAGGGGTCTCGCCGCGGATCACGCACCCGATCGCCACGATCGCGTCGTACGGAGCGGCGCGGGCGAGGCGCGCTGCGGCCTGCGGCAGTTCCCACGCCCCCGGCACCTGGACCACCTCGATCGCCTCATCGGCGACGCCGTGGGCCACGAGGGTGGCCACGCACCGCTCCAGGAGGGCGTGGGTGATCGTGCCGTGGTAGCGCGCACAGAGGACCGCGATCCGGAGGTGACTGCCGTCGAAGCGCCCTTCCAGGGCGTCGGCAGGAGATCCCGGCGCGCTCACAGGAAGTGCCCCAGGCGCGTGCGCTTCGTCTCGAGATAGCGTTCGTTGTGCTCGCCGGGAGTGACCTTCAACGGCTCGCGGCCGGTGATCTCGAGGGCGTAGCCGTCGAGTCCCACCAGCTTGCGGGGGTTGTTGGTGAGGATCCGGATCTTGTGCAGCCCCAGATCGAGAAGGATCTGGGCCCCGATGCCGTAGTCCCGCAGATCCGGCTTGAAGCCGAGGGATTCGTTGGCCTGGACGGTGTCCTGCCCGGAGTCCTGCAGCGAGTAGGCGCGGATCTTGTTGCCGAGCCCGATCCCGCGTCCTTCCTGGCGGAGGTAGACGACCGCCCCCTCCCCCTCTTCGGCGATGCGGGCGAGGGCGAGGTCGAGCTGTTCCCCGCAATCGCAGCGCTGCGAGCCGAAGACGTCGCCCGTGAGGCACTCCGAATGCATCCGCACCAGGACGTCGTCCTTTCCCGCGATCTCGCCCTTGATCACGGCGAGGTGCTCGCGCCCGTCGACCAGGCTCCGGAAGGCGATCACCCGGAAGGAGCCGTGGCGCGTGGGAAGCTCGGCCTCGGCGATGCGCTCGACCAGCCGCTCGTGCGCGAGGCGGTAGGCGACCAGCTGGGCAACGGTGATGAAGCGGAGCCCGTGCTCCCGCGCGAAGACCTCCAGGTGGGGACGCCGCGCCATGGTGCCGTCTTCCTGGAGGATCTCGCAGATCACCCCGGCGGGCGAGAAGCCCGCGAGGCGGGCGAGGTCGACCCCGGCCTCGGTCTGCCCGACACGGCGC
>CAYORZ010000032.1:0-2497 GCA_964406485.1 uncultured Gemmatimonadaceae bacterium
GCGCACAACTACTTCGTGGCTCGGATCGACAGCCTGGTCATCGACATGGAGGAGTCGGCCCAGCGCATGATCGATGCGCTGCATGCGATGAAGAGCTGATCGCGGCCAGACATCATCGAGGTATGGCGAAGGCCCCCCGGTCCGGCCGGGGGGCCTTTCGTCGTATCCGTGAAGGTCGATTCCGGTGCCGGAGAACGGATTCGGGTCGGTCGGGGTTGCACACGGATGACCCCTGCTCCCTGCGATCGCTCCTCCTGACCACCGTCCTCTCATGGTCCATCGCACTCCGCTGATTCTCGCACTGTCGTTGCTCTCCTTCGGCAGCGGGCCGAAGGGGGGAGCGGTGCTCACCGCCGCGGCAGCCGACGTGTCGCCCGCCCCGGCGACGCGTCCCTCCACGGTGCTCGACTCCGCGCGCGCCGAGCACGCGGTCGGACGCAGCTGGCACGCTGCCCGTCTGCTGGCGCCCCTCCACGCCGCGGGGGCCCTCGATCCCGAGGGACTCCTCCTCTTCGCCGAGACGCGGGCGGGGTATCGGGACTGGCCGGGGGTGGTCGAGATCCTCTCGGGGGCCGTCTGGATCGACGACGTGGCCGAGGGGGCCGGGTGGCGGCTTCTGGCGCGGGCCGAGGAGGCGCTCGGGCGCCCGGCCGCAGCGCTCGAGGCGTATCGGCGGGTACCGATCACCGAGGCCGACGCTCCCCCCCTCTCGCGGCGCGCGCGGGTGCGGTGGGCCGCGGGGGACTCCGCCGGCGCGCTGGCCGACGTCACCGCCCTTCCGGACCCGGTGCGCTCCTGGACCGCCGCTGCCCTGATCGAGGGCGTCGTCGGCGCCGGGCGCTGGAGGCGTACGACCGCTACCTCGCGGCAGCCCGTTCCGAAGGGGTCGAAGCGGAGGCGTGGGCACGGGTGGAGCGCGCCCGTCTTCTCTCGACGGTTCCGGGGCGCGTCGACGAGGCGATCCGCGAGTGGCGGACGCTCGACCAGCATTCCGACCCGGCGATCGGGGTCCGCACCCTCACCCTCTGGGCAGCGGTGCGGCGGGATCAGGGACGGATGGCCGACTACCAGACGCTGCGCCGGTGGCTCGTGGAGCGGTACCCCGGCTCGGAGGAAGCGGCGGGAGTCGTCTTCTTCAGGGGTGACTCCGCCCACGATCAGCAGCGGTGGGACGACGCGGTGGCGGCCTACGCCCAGGTGGCCGAGATGGCGCCCGCAGTCGACTACGCGGGACTCGCCCGGATGCGGGCGGGCCAGATCGAGCTGCACCGGGGGCGTCCCGAAGCCGCCAACGCGATCTTCGAAGCCTACCTGCGCGATTTTCCCCGGGGCCGCCGGTGGGACGAAGCGGCGTACTGGGCCGCGCGCACGCGCCTCGCGGCAGGCGACTCCGCCGCGGCCCTCGCCCACCTGGAGCGCATCCGCGCCGAAGAGCCCTTCTCGTACTACGCGGTTCTGACCGCGGAACTCCTGGGGGAGCCGTTCGCGGTGCGCCTCCCGCCCGGTCCTCCGCCGTCCCCTCCGGCGTGGGTGGCTCCCGCCCTCCAGACACTCGACGACCTCACGGCGGCGGGCCTCTCCGAGGGGGCGACCGCGGTCGCCGACGCGATGGGCGAGCGTGCCCGCGCGGAAGGGGTCGAAGCGCTCCTTGCCGTGGCCGAAGGGCTCAACGACCGCAACCGGTCGCTGGCGGGGATCAACCTCGGGTGGGCCGCCCGCAGCGCGGGGGCTGAGTGGACCGACCGACTCGTGCGGATCGTCTACCCCTTCCCCTACCAGGAACTGGTGCTGCGGGAGGCCGCCGAGGTCGGGGTCGACCCCCTCCTGCTCGCTGCGCTGATCCGTCAGGAGTCCGCCTTCGTCCCCGACATCCGCTCGTCGGCGGGGGCGGTCGGGCTGATGCAGGTCATGCCCGCCACGGGACGGATCCTGGCCCGCGACCACGGCGTGGCCGGCTTCACCCCCGAGACGCTGGAGAGTCCCGAGGTGAACCTCCACCTCGGCGCCCGCTTCCTTGTCGACCAGCTGGCCCGCTACGGCCCCGAGCTCCCCCTCGTGCTGTCGGCCTACAACGCCGGGCCCGCCCGCGCCGACGCCTGGCGCACCCTCCCCGAGGCGTCCGATCCGCTCCGCCTCACCGAGCGGATCCCCTTCGGAGAGACGCGCGGCTACGTCAAGAACGTCACCCGCAACCGGACCCTCTACGAGCTGCTCTACGGAGACGAGGTGCGGAGCGCGACCGGCCGCTGAAGGCCACGGCGCGGGGGTCCCACGGGGCGATGCGATGCGGGGAACGGATGTTTGCGTTGCCCTTCCGGGCGGGGCCTGCCTAGCTTCGGAACATCCGTATCACGAACCCTCGCTCGGGAGGTCGCCTTGAAGGGAACCGTCAAGTGGTTCAACGACAGCAAGGGGTACGGGTTCATCATGCGTCCGGAGGGCGAAGACGTCTTCGTGCACCACTCCAGGATCCAGGGCACCGGCTTCCGGACCCTGG
>CAYORZ010000032.1:2507-11594 GCA_964406485.1 uncultured Gemmatimonadaceae bacterium
CTTCCATTCGCTCCTGCCACGCCCCGCGTACCGGCTTCGGTCGCGGGGCGTTCGCTTTCATCCCTCAACAGCCGGACTCCGTGGAGATCCCTCCGAAGACCCGCCCGCGCCTCTTCCTGATCGACGCCTACGCCCTCATCTACCGGGCGTTCTTCGCCTTCATCCGGCGTCCCCTGGTGAACTCGCGGGGCGAGAACACCTCCGCCCCCTTCGGCTTCACCAACTTTCTCGAACAGCTGGTGGAGGACTTCGAGCCGGAGTATCTGGCCGTGGTCTTCGACGCCGGAAATTCGTTCCGCGAAGAGCTGTACCCGGACTACAAGGCGACGCGCGAGAAGATGCCCGACGAGCTCGCCGCCTCGATTCCGAGGATCCGCGCGATCGTGGAGGGCTACGGGGTGCCCGTGATCGAACTGGAGGGGTACGAGGCCGACGATGTGATCGGGACGCTCGCCCGACAGGCCGACGCCGCCGGTCTCGAAGCGGTGATCGTCTCGGGCGACAAGGACTTCCACCAGCTCGTCTCCGAGCATGTGCACCTGCTCAACCCGGGGCGGGGAGGGCCCAACGGAGTCGGCGCCGAATGGGTGGATCTGCGCAACGCCGACGAGAAATTCGGGATTCCGCCCCGGCAGGTGATCGACTACCTCGCCCTGATCGGGGACTCCTCCGACAACGTGCCCGGGGCCCCGGGGATCGGTCCCAAGACGGCCGTCGCCCTCCTGGAGCGGTACGGCGACCTGGAGTCGATCCTGGCGGCGGCCCCCGGGATGACCGCGAAGCGGGCGCGGGAGTCGCTCACCGAACACGCCGACGCCGTCCGCCTCTCGCGCCAGCTGGTCACGATCCAGACCGACCTCCCCGTCGAACTCGATCTCGAGCAGCTCCAGACGGGTGAGCCCGACCCCGGGGTGCTCCGCGACCTCTTTCTCGACCTCGAGTTCCGTACCCTCGCCGAGAAGTACACGCGGGAAGTGCTCGAGGCCGACGCGGAGGCCGAGGCGCTCCGCGACGTGGCCCGCCGCGCGCTCACGTCACCCGCCGAGGTGGCGGACTTCGCGGGGCGGGCGCGAGAGGCGGGGCGGGTTGTCGTCGGGGTCGAGGCCTCGCACCCCCACCCCATGCGGGGGCGGGTCATCGGGGTGGCGCTGGCCCTCGACGACACGGAATCGGTCTATCTTCCCTTCGGGCACCACTCCTCTTCCGACCTCGAGCTCGGCCTCGGCGAGGGCGACGACGACGAGGTGCCTGCCCTCCCCCCCCTCGACGACCCGGCGCTGGAGCCCCTGCGTGCCCTCCTGGCCGATCCCGGGGTGGAGAAGGTCGGGCACGACCTGAAGGCCGAGATCCTCCTCCTGGGGCGGGCGGGAGCGCCGATGCGCGGTCCGCTCTTCGACGTCATGGTCGCGTCGTACGTCCTCGACCCCGGTCGGCGGTCCCACGACCTCGACGCGCTGGCGATGGAGGTCCTGGCCCACCGCTCGATCCGCCGGGAAGAGGTGGTGGGGAAGGGGCGCAAGGAGATCCCCTTTGCCGAAGTCCCGCTCGATGTCGCAAGCGAACACGCGGGGGAGCGCGTTCACTGCGCCCTCAGGCTCTGGCAGCGCTTCGCGGACGAGCTCGAGGCGGAAGGGCTCCTCCCCCTCTTCCACGAGATCGAGATGCCGCTCGTGCCGGTCCTCGCCCGCATGGAAGCGCACGGGATCCTGGTCGACCCCGCGGTGCTGCACCGCATGTCGACGCGACTCCATCGCGAGCTGCAGCAGATCGAGGACGAGATCTACCGGATCGCGGGGATGACGTTCAACCTCAATTCGACGCCCCAGCTGCGCGAGGTCCTCTTCACCCGCCTCGAGCTTCCCGTGATCAAGCGGACCCGGACCGGACCGTCGACCGACGCCTCCGTCCTCGAGGAACTGGCCGCCGACGGGCACGACGTTCCCCGCCTCATGCTGGAGTACCGGGAACTCGAGAAGCTGCGCAACACGTACGTCGACGCCCTCCCGCGGCTGGTCCACCCCCGTACCGGGCGCATCCACACCAGCTTCAACCAGACGGTCGCGGCGACGGGACGGCTTTCCTCGTCCGACCCCAACCTCCAGAACATCCCGGTGCGCACCGCGCTGGGGCGCGAGGTGAGACGCGCATTCGTCGCCGAGGACGGCTACCGGCTGCTCGCCGTCGATTATTCGCAGATCGAACTCCGTGTCCTGGCCCACTTTTCGGGCGATCCGCCGCTCCTCGAGGCGTTCCGGAAGGGGATCGACGTGCACCGGCAGACCGCGGCGGTGATCTTCGACATCGACATCGATGAGGTGAGTCCGGGACAGCGGGCGCAGGCGAAGACGATCAACTTCGCGACCCTCTACGGCCAGGGAGCCTTCTCGCTCGCCCGTCAGCTGGGGACCTCGCGTGAGGTGGCCCAGACCTTCATCGATCAGTACTTCGAGCGCTTCCAGGGGGTGCGCGACTACCTGGACCGCCAGGTCGAGGAGGCGCGGGAGAAGGGGTACGTGACCACCCTCCTCGGCCGGCGCCGCCGGGTTCCGGAACTCCGTTCGCGCAACTGGAACGTGCGGCAGTTCGGGGAGCGGGTGGCGCAGAACACGCCGATCCAGGGGACCGCGGCCGACCTCATCAAGAAGGCGATGATCGAGGTCGATGCGGCGCTGGACGCGGAAGGCTTCGGGGCCCGGCTCCTGCTCCAGGTGCACGACGAACTCCTGCTCGAGGTTCCCGACGACGCGGTCGATCGGGTGCGGGAGGTCGTGGTCGCGCGGATGGAGGGGGCGTTGGAGCTGCGCGTGCCGCTGGTAGCCGAGTGGGGGGTGGGCGCGAGCTGGTACGACACGAAGGGGTGAACTCGCCGCAACCGGCCATCGGAACGCCCCACCCTCTCCTGCAGCTTGGGCCACGAAGCCGGGCGCTCGGCCCGGCGCGGACCATCCATGCGGGAGGCGACATGAGCCGTTCGGTCAACAAGATCATCCTCGTCGGCAATGTGGGGCGAGACCCCGACATCCACACCACCCGCTCCGGCACACGGGTGGCCCACCTCTCCCTCGCCACCAACCGACGGAGCGTGGTCGAGGGCGAAGAGGGAGAACGGACGGATTGGCACCGCCTCACCTTCTGGAACCGGATGGCCGACTTCGCCGAGGAGTACATCCGGGTGGGGACGCGGCTCTACGTGGAGGGCCGGCTCGAGTATGACAGCTACGAGCGCGACGGCGTCACGATCCCCACCGCCGAGGTCCACGTCCGGGAGTTCGTCCTGCTCTCGCCCCGACCGAGCACCGTCGACGGCGAAGAAGACACCTTCGGGGAAGAGTCCTCCGACGAGGCGGAGGCCGCCCCGGCCACCGTGGGGTGAGGGGGCGCGACCGGATGGCGGGGCGCACGGGGGAAGGGTTCGCCCTCCTCCGTCGCGCCTCGTCAGAGCCAGGGGTGGAAGCGGGGGTGGACCGAGAGGTGGACGGCCCACTCCCCGCCGGGTCCGATGCCCCGCACCAGGTCGAGCGAGATCACCTCCCAGAGAAGGTCGACGCCCGCGCCGGCACTCCCCCGCACGCCGGCCCGGGGGTCGCCGTCCCACTCCGGAGGGAGGGAGGCGCCCGTCGAGAGCCGGGCTTCTCCCACCGCACCGAGGACGTGGACGCCGATCCAGGGCTCGTGCAGGCTGCGCCCCAGGCGAGCGTCGGCGAGCCAGTGGCGGTCGCCGACAAGGGCGCGGTGGGGGTGGCCGGGGAGTGTGCCCCTCCCCCCCAGGAGGTGGAGGGCCTGGGGCGGGACGTCGGCCCCCAGCGTGGTGCCGGCGCGGGCGCGGAGGGCGACCGACCAGGCCCGCCAGGCCTCGAGGCGCACGAAGGCGGCCTCCACGAACGCGTTCCCCCAGCTCCGGTCGGCGAGGTGGGTGACGTCGGCGCCCAACTGCAGGTCGACCGGACCCACGGCGCCCGGCCAGGTGGCCACGGCCGAGAGGGTGGGCCCTTCTCCCTCGGTGACGGGGCGCACCGGGCGGCGCAGATCGGTGCCGGGGTCGATCACCTGGTAGCCGGAGCGGTGGGCCTCCCACCCGGCCGCGAGGTGGAAGTGGGGGGATTCAGTGGTGCCGAAGCGGTGCTCCAGGCGCACCCCGCTCACGAAGTAGGGGTCGTCCCAATCCTCCCCCGCCAGGGAGGCGAGCGAGCTCAGGAGGCGGCTCCCCGGAGGGTAGCGGCCGATGTCACGGGGGCGCCTCCACTCGCCCACGAGGCGGGTGGAGGGGTCGACGCCGCGGGGGGCGAGCTCGAGGCGGGCCGAGACGTCGTCGCGCCCGAAACTCCATCCGCCGTGGAGCCGGAGAACCCCGCTGGCGGGGGTGCGGAGCGTGGCGCCGACGCCGAGGTAGAGCCCCTCGGCCCGGTTGTGGCGAATCGCGTCGGAGACGGAGCTCCAGTGCATTCGCAGGGGGGCGAGACCGGTGAGTGCACGGTCGCGGACGAGTTGGCGAGCGTGGGCCGAGAGCTCTTCCATCGCCGGCGAGGCGTCGAGCCCCTCCGCTTCGAGGCCGGCGTAGATCGACCGTTCGAAGGGAAAGGAGCGCAGCTGCTCCGGGGGGAGGGCAAGAACGGTCTGCCCCCCGAAAAGCGCGTCGGGGAGCGCCTCGTTGAAGTGGTAGTCGTGGATCTCGAAGCGGCCGCGAATCACGCTCCCCGCCATGAAGTCGAGCTGGGGCAGTTCCCTCCGCAGCTCGATCTCCTGTCGGTACGGCAGCCAGTAGCGGTTCAGCCAGAGGGCGTTGTCGAGCGAGATGCGGATGTAGTCGAGGTAGGGATCGACGTACGATGCCGGAGTGAAGGTGAACGTCATCCGCACGATGGCCGCGGTGGCCCGGTCGAGATACACCGAGCCCACGAATCCCGGACGCGACGTATCTTTCGGTCGGACTTCGACTTCGTACACTCGGACCACCGATCGTCCGTCGCTGGTTTCGAGGGTCAGCGAGTCGGCCAGCCGGTAGTCGTAGACGTACACGCCGTCGCCCGCCATCGGGTGGGGCACCGCCTCGACCTCGTCGCCGTCGCCGAGGCGGATCCGGTCGGCGAACTCGTCCTGGACCACGGTGAGGTGATCGAGGTGGTAGCGGATGTTGGTCGGGAGGGCCTTCCGGTCCCGGAGCCCCACGATCCGCTGGCGGGTCTGGTTGGGCGCGCGCCAGTAGACCTCGAGGGCGACCTGGTCGGTCTTGACCAGGGTGCGCTGGTCGGAGTCGTTGCGGTCGAGAAAGAAGTAGACGTAGCCGCGGGCGTCGCTCCGGTAGCTGTAGAGGGAATCGACGCTCAGGGTGTGGCGGAGTTCGCGCGCCCGCTCGACCAGTTCGAGGGCGGGGGCCGCATTCCACACCGCATCCTGGGCCTCGAGAGGCGGAAGATGCAGGAGGAAGGCAAGCGCCGGCAGGACCAGGGCCAGGCCGCGAACGGAGGGGAGGCGAGAACGATGCACGCCTCTGGTACATCGCCCCCCGGGCCCGGTTCCGGTCGGCGGCGGGGGGTGGAGGGGGCGACGAACGGCGTCAGGCGGGCGTCCAGAACCCCGAGAGCGACTCGCCGTGCGGGCTTTCCCGCAACTTCTCGAAGGCGCGGTTCCGGATCTGTCGAATCCGCTCGCGGGTGACACCGAGGAGCGTGCCGATCTCCTCCAGCGTCCGTTCCTCGCCGTCGTCGAGACCGTAGTAGAGGTAGAGGATCTTTCGCTCCCGCTCCGTGAGGTAGGCCTCGAACATCGACTCCAGGAATTCACGGCGGGCCACGGCTTCGACGTCTTCCACGATGGTGTCGGCTTCCGACCCCGCGAACCGCTCGCCGAACGACGAACTGTCGCGGTCGCCCCGGTCGATCGGGGCGTCGAGGCTCAGTTCGGTGGCCGCCACCCGGCGGAGCGCCCGGATCGTGTCCAGGGGCTCGCTCATCTCCTCGGCGATCTCCTGGTCGGTCGGGGAGCGTCCGAGCGACTGGGTGAGGGCGGTCTCCGTGCGGGAGAGGCGCGCCAGATTGGAGTTCTGATTGAGCGGGATGCGCACCGAGCGCGTCTGCTCGGCCAGCGCCTGCAGGACCGTCTGGCGGATCCACCAGACAGCGTAGGAGATGAACTTGACGCCCTTCTCCGGATCGAACTTCTTCACCGCCTTCAGCAGCCCCTCATTGCCGATGCAGACCAGCTCGGCGAGTCCCAGGCCGCGCCCCTGGTACTTCTTCACGTACGAGATGACGAAGCGCAGGTTGGCGGTGACGAGCCGCTCGGCCGCTTCCTTGTCTCCGGATCGGGCACGCCGGGCGAGGGCGCGCTCCTCCTCGGGATCCTGGATCAGCGGGTACTTCTCGACGTCCTGCAGATATTGATCGAAGGAGTCCAGGCCACGGGAAGGTGAGAACATCCGCAAATGTTACCTCGGTCTGACGGGGACAGAACGACAGTGCACCTGCAAATCCAGACACTCCACCTGTCGTCCGCGCTGACCACCCCCGATGTTCAGGGCGTCATGACCCGAATATGGGCATCGTAAAAGGTATCACGGGGGCGTGACGTCTCCAAGGCTTCGGCTACCGGTCGTGACGGGTCGGGTGGAAGACGTCCGGACCGACCCGCAACCGGCGGCTGCGGTCCATCTGGAGGTCGCGGACTCCGGCCGTGACCCCGATCTGATCGCGGAACGAGACGCGGAAGACCGCCCCGTCCCACCCCCCGCCCCCGAAGGGGGCTCCGACGTCGATCCGCACGACGCCCCGGGTGCCCGAGGGAAAGCCGATGCGCAGCCCCGCGCCGAGCGTCCCGCGCCATCCGGAGTCCCGTCCGAACCCCGCCTCGTCGTCCCACACCCGGCCCGCGTCGGCGAAGAGGGTCGCCCCCAGGTCGAAGATGTCGGGAAAGGGCCACCCGAAGCGGATGCGGTCCTCGACGTTGACGACGAGCCGCCGCGCCCCCGGGAAGGCGTCGTCGTGATAGCCGCGGACCCCGGTCATCCCCCCGAGGGTGAGCTGGAAGGGAAAGTCGGTCTGCCACCCCCCCGCCCCGGCCACCCGGGCGAAGAAGGTGTGGCGGTCGGCCTCGGGGGGCTGCCAGTAGGCGAGGAGGTCGATCTCGGCCAGGATGTCACGCCACCCCTCCCCCGCCACCGACCCCGAGAAGATCTGCCGCGCTTCGAGCGAGGCGTTGGCCAGGAACACGAAGGGGGCGGGGGCGCCGGCGGCGTAGAAGCGGGTGCGGAGGTGGAGGTCGTCGGGGGTGTCGCCCGTGGGGGCCGCGCCCAGGGACCGGCCGAGGGTGAGGGCGAACTCTGTCCCGAGTTCCAGGTCGTGCACCCCGCGGAGGGCGTCGAGTCCCCGCCGCTCCTCGAAGCGGATATTGCGTTGCCCGAGAAGGAGGTTCACCCGCATCCCGGAGCGGTAGCGCGTCTGGGGGGCGAGGCGCTCGGCGAGCTCGGGGGGGGCCGGCAGCGGGTCGCCGAAGCGCTTGTCGAACACCTCTTCGGCCTCGTCGAGGTCCGCGAAGGAGAGGCGGTCGCGTGCCACCCCGATCCCGAAGATCGTGAGATTGCCCGGATCGCCCACGCGCCCCGCCAGCGTCACTTCCCACGCCTCGCGCTCGACCGGGAGCAGGAGGTGGCGCGGGTGATCGGGGGTGCCCAGCGACCAGGTGAAGTAGTCCTCGACGTGCCGGTACCGCTGCCGGGCGGCGAAGCGGCCCACCTCACCGACGAACGGGTAGAGGACTTCCTGTTCGACGAACGGCCCCACCCGGGTCTCGCCGGCGCGGAGGGAGGCATCGATCCGGCTGTTGAAGAGGCGGGGGGTGGCGACTTCGCCCCCCAACCGCCGCTGGGCGTCTTCCTCCTGGTAGAGGAAGCCGAGCAGGAATCCCCGACCGAGGAAATTTTCCTCGCGCAGGCGTGTCTTCTCCACCTTCAATCCTCCGTCGAGCCGTCCCCCGACCTCGACGACGGTCGTCCACTCGTCCTGGGTGTCGACCACGAGGTGCCAGTCGCCGTCGGGTTGCTGCACCCCGTAGACGTCGCTCCGGGCGATGAAGGTCAGGCGGCGCAGGAGCCGGGCGGATTCCTCGGCGAGAAAGAGGTCCCAGCAGTCCCCCGGCGCCAGGAGGATTTCGCGGCGGAGAAAGGAGGGGCGGGTGCGGAAGTGCAGGCGGTTGGCCAGCCGGTACACCCACTGGAAGGGTGCGTCCTCGAGTTCGTCGAGGTCGAAGATCGAGCGATTGTCGACGAAGACGTGCGACACGCGACCGTTGGCGCACGCCTCCTGGGCCGCCGCCGGAGAGGGGGCCAGGAGAACGAGGAGGAGGCTCGCGAAGAGGGCGCGCATCAGGGGGGGGATTTCGGTCCGGTAGCAAAACTGGGTACCATCGGTACCTCAATCACGACTTCTTCGATCCGGAGAACATCATGGAGGACCGCCGCAAGGAAGCGCTCGCCTACCACAGCGACGGACGCCCCGGAAAGATCGAGGTGGTACCGACGAAGCCGGTGGCCACCTGGCGCGATCTCTCGCTGGCCTACTCGCCCGGGGTGGCCGAGCCGTGTCGCGAGATCCATGCGAACCCGCTCGACGTCTTCAAGTACACGGCCCGCGGCAACCTGGTGGCCGTCGTGTCGAACGGCACCGCCGTGCTCGGTCTGGGCGATATCGGTCCCCTGGCGTCGAAGCCGGTGATGGAGGGGAAGGGGGTGCTCTTCAAGCGCTTCGCTGGGATCGACGTCTTCGACATCGAGATCGACGCCCCGACGCCCGCCGACGTGATCCGCTTCTGCGAGATGCTGGAGCCCACGGTGGGGGGGATCAACCTCGAGGACATCCGTTCCCCCGACTGCTTCGAGGTCGAGCGCGAGTTGAAGGAGCGCCTCGACATTCCCGTCTTTCATGACGACCAGCACGGGACGGCGATCATCGCGGGCGCGGCCCTCCTGAACGCCCTCGAACTCGTCGGCAAGCAGATCGGCGAGGTACGGATCGTCTTCAGCGGGGCCGGCGCGTCGGCGCTGGCGACCGCGGCGCACTTCATCCGCCTGGGGGGCGACCCCGACAAGCTGATTGT